>JAQGPE010000122.1 GCA_028293225.1 Akkermansiaceae bacterium
CCGCCATCCCCGGTGGTGAAAGCGCAGGCCTGCCAGAAGGTGAAGGTGAGTTCCGCGGCATTGCCCGGTACGGGAATGAGGGGGGAAATCAGGTTATTCAGGTTCACGGAGTTCGGCCCGTTGGCGCGGAAACAGCGGGTGGGGCTGCGAGGGTTGATGGTCGACCAGGTCCAGAGGTCGCCCGCTCCGGTCGCATTATGAGTCCAGCCGGCGTTGCCGGTGTCGAAACTCTCCGCCCAGAGAGATCCGTCTGCTGTCAGTGCGCCGGTGACAGTGATGGATTGGCCGTCCGGATTGGTGATTTTGAGATCCCAGATGCCGGTGGAGAGCCGGCCGGTGTCGAGATGACCGGTGATGGCTTCTCCAGTGACCTGGAGGCCGTCGACGGCAACAGAAGTGCCGCCGTCCTTGATGAGGACCACGGAGGCTCCGGTGTGGAATCCGGTTCCGGTGGCGGTGAAGATGACGTCGTTGGCTCCGCCGGCGACTGCTTGCGGGGTATAGCTGGCCAAGATCGGCGCCGGGAGAGTCCGGCTGGCTGAGCCGCTGATGATCAGCGAGTAAGTCTGGGATCCGCTGCTCAGGGCACCAGGAGTGTCGATGATCACCTGATAGTCGCCGGCGACGGGAGACTGGATCAGCACCTGTTCGACGTTGTCGGTGGTGTTGATTCCGGTCGTGGCGGGAAGATTCATCGAAGCTTCTGTCCAGATGCCGACGAAAGGCATGACGAAGGGCCGGTAGGTGGTGCCGTTGGGTCCCACGATCCGCAGGTTCAAGTCATTGACCAGTCGCGGGGCGCGGGAATCGGACGTGGTGACTTCCGTGGCGGCGGGATCGGTCCAGGACAAGGTGGCGCGGATCGGGGAAACACCGTCCCAGGTAAGGGTTTCGGTGCGGCTCGGGACAGCGGAATTGAGCTGGTTTTCCGAAAGGAGGTTCTTGCCGGGGTTCGCGCTCTGATCGTTCAGGAGATCCGCTGCGGCTTTGACGTTCACCAGGCCCCAGCCATATTTGTAGTCCGGGCCGGGATTTCCGAGGTCGTCGCAGGTCTGGATGATCAGGCCTTTCAGCGTGCTGGCGCGCATGTACTGTCCGGGAAACAGTTTATTGTAGAGCTGGACGAGCAGCATGGAGGAGCCGGCCGCATTGGGAGAGGCCATGCTGGTGCCGCTGTAGGTGTCATAGTCGCTGCTTCCGGTGGCGACGGATGAGTAGAGGGTTTCGCCGTTGGCGACCACATCCGGCTTGATTCGGCCGTCATCCGTCGGGCCCCAGGAGGAATACTCCGACATGGCGGCCTTCGACGGATCGCGGCTGCCGGAGGTCACGGCATCCCCCACGGACCCGACGGTCATGAGGTTTTTCGCGAGAGCGTCCCCGGCGATGTTTTCGAAGCCGTTCCGGTAGGTGCCGTCGCCTTTGGGGTGTTTGGCCGGGTCGTAGGTGGCGGAGACGCCGGTGCTGAAGAAATAGACCTGGTCGCCGGCGACCGGATTGTCATCGCGGTCATTTCCCGCGGCGCGGAACATCAGGAAATAAGGAGCGGCGTAAGCGATGGCGTCCTCCGCCGCCGTGTCGTCACTATAGCGACCGAAGTCCTGTTCGATCGAATTGCTGAGGGTGCCGTCACCATACCAATCCCAGGAATTGGCTGCGTTCGGGTCCGGGAAATACCCGGTGATGAGGCCGTAACTGTGGTTCGAAATATAAAGCTTGCCCGGTTCGCCGGGATAAGTGGCGGCGCGATCGGCCAGTTCGGCAAAGTCGTCGAACCAGTCATAACTGTCGATTTTGGCGCCCGGGGACATGCCCTTGGCGGCCGCTTTGACGCCGAATGCCGCCAGGGTTCCCGCGACGTGAGTCGCGTGGTCGTCGTAGTCGGCGGAGTCCTTTGGAGTGACGCGTCCGTTCAGTTCCTGGTGGAAAGAGAGGGCGAGGCCTCCGTCCCAAAGGCCGAAGGTGAAGCCCGATCCGTTCAGTGAAGCAGGCGCGGCCTGGAGAAGATTCGCCCCGGTGGAGATGGCGGCGTTGGCATTGTAGCTGGTGTAGTAGCGGGGCCGGTTCCCGTCGAAGCGGATCAACGAATATCTGCGGCCATTCGCGTCCCTCCCGTCCTGGCGAATGCCAAGAGCGGCGGCCCGGGCGAGGGCCGCTTGGCGGCGACCGGTGGACAATGCCCGCATATCGGCAACGGTGCGGTCGCGGACGGTCGAATTGGAGAGCCGGCTGCCTGAACTCTCGATGATTTTCTTAACTTGGGTTTCGTCCTGGCCGTTTGCTTGGGAGAGGGCAAGGAAGCAGAGAAGGAGTTTCCAGCAGGGGGAGTGTCTTTGCACAATGGTAATACGCGTAAGAGCTAAGTTGTGTGGCAGAAAAATAGCGGGACCGTGAAAATTTATCGAGAGAACCTTGTGGCAGTTAGATCATGAGTCTTGAAAAAGGAAAAGTAGGGGCTTGGCAGACCGCCGGGGAAGGGTAGGGGTGGGGCGTGGCCATCGGAACCATTCAGGATCCCTCCTACGTGCGGGAGGCATTTGCTCGGATCGCAGACCGTTATGTAACAACGAATCACGTCCTCAGCATGGGGACGGACATCCTGTGGCGGCGGAAGGTGGCGCGCATGGTGCGGGCCTGGAAACCGGGCCAGGTCCTAGATGTGGCGACCGGAACCGGCGATCTCGCTCTGGAAATCCAGGATGCCTGTCCTCCGGAGGTGGAAATCACCGGCAGCGACTTCTGCGCGGAGATGCTGGTGCACGCCAGCCGTCGCGGCCTGGCGAAAACGATTGTCGCCGACGCGATGGCGATGCCTTTTCCCGATGCTTCCTACGATGTGGTGACCGTGGCCTTCGGGCTCCGGAACATGGTGAACTATGCGGGGGCGATCCGGGAGATGCGCCGGGTGCTGCGCCCGGGCGGGCATCTGCTGGTGCTCGATTTTTCGCTGCCGGACGGCATTTTGCGCAATCCCTACCGCTGGTATCTGCACCGCGTGCTGCCGAAGCTGGCGGGGCTGCTGACCGGGCAGACGGATGCCTATGAGTATCTGGGCGGCTCGATCGAGGAGTTCCCGTCTGGAAAGGGGATGGCGGAGTTGATCGAGGGCCAGGGTTTCAAGGATGCCGAGGTTCATCCGCTGACCTTCGGGGTGGCGTCGATTTACACGGCGCAGGCTTTGTGACCGCGGTGGCTTTCCGATGAAGGGAAGGGGGTGAGCTTTCCTCGTTTCACCCCATCTTGCGGGTTGCCCACGGCCACCGGGCGGCTAGGCTCCCGCGCATGGCCATCGCCCCTTACGCCAACCGCTACGTCTGCGACCTGGTCGCCTACGAACCCGGCAAGCCGATTGACGAGACCGCCCGCGAACTCGGGCTGGATCCTGCGACCATTGTGAAGGTCGCTTCAAATGAAAACCCGCTCGGTCCCTCGCCGCTGGCGAAGGAGGCCATGCGCCGGGAACTGGAAAATTCCCATATTTATCCGGACGGCGGGGGCTGGAAATTGCGCAATGCGATCGCGAACAAGCACAACGTGGACATTTCCAATGTCATCCTGGGCAATGGGTCGAACGAGATCATCGAGCTGCTGTGCCATTCTTTCCTCAATCCGGAAGCGGAGCTGATCGCGGCGGAGCACGCCTTTGTGGTCTACAAGCTGATGGCCACCCTGTTCGGCGCGAAGTACGTCGAGGTGCCGGACCCGGGATTCGTTCACGATCTGGATGCGATGGCGGACGCCATCACCCCTGCCACGCGGCTGGTGTTCATTGCGAATCCGAACAACCCGACCGGGACGACGGTCGGTCAGGCCGAGATCGACCGCTTCCTGGCCCGGGTGCCCGATCACGTCGTGGTGGTGTTCGACGAGGCCTACTATGAGTTCTTCGACGACGCGCCGGACACGCTGCGCTACGTGCGGGAGGGGAAGAATGTGTGCATCCTGCGAACCTGCTCGAAGATTCATGGTCTGGCGGCGTTGCGGATCGGCTACGGATTCGCCCCGGCCGGTCTGGCGGAAATTCTTCAGAAGGCCCGCCAGCCTTTCAATACGAACGCCATCGCCCAAGCCGGCGCTCTCGCCGCTCTGGAAGACACGGCCCACGTGGCGAGAACGAAGGCGGTGAATGCGCAGGGGCTGGCTTTCTATGAGGAAGCCTTCCGCCAGCGGGACCTGGAATTCGTGCCGAGCGTGGCCAACTTCATCCTGGTGAAGGTGGGTGACGGCGACCGGGTTTTTAAGGAGATGCTCAAGCAGGGAGTGATCATCAGGGCCATGCGCGGCTACAAGCTGCCGGACTGGGTGCGGATTTCGATCGGCACGCCGGACCAGAACGCCCGCTGCCTGGAGGTGCTGGATTCCGTTCTCGCCGCCGCTGTGGTCTAACGCCTAGAGTCCAGGGGTCAGTCAGCCGATATAAGGGAGAGGAATTTATGTCTTCGGAGGGTCAATTCAGCAGCCAGCGCGAGTTCTTCTGTGACCATTGTCACGGCAAGATCCTGATTCCCCGGGAGCTCCCTCCCACCACCGGCCCCTGCCCGCATTGCGGCCA
>JAQGPE010000130.1 GCA_028293225.1 Akkermansiaceae bacterium
AAGAAACAGATGGACCTGAAGGCCGCCAACCAGTGGTGGATGAATGTTTCCGCCAGCATGACCCAGGTCCTCGCCGACAACCAGATCGTGGCCGGGATCAAGCTCCTGAAGGGTCGCCCGAATGCGCTCCGCTGGTCGAGCGCCTACTCGTTCACCTCCATCCTGCTCAAGATCCTGAGCGTGGGGGTGACCCTCCGGTTCGTGGCTCCCGCCATGCGCGCCGCCATGCAGGACAACCCGATGCCGGCCTTCTTCGTCAGCAACGCCTGGTATGTGCTCTGCGGCGTTCTGGCGATGATCTATCCCCTGCTCGCCCTGATCCTGCTCAACCAGCCACGGGTGAAGCGGTGGTTCGACCAGCCGGCACTCTGACCGGGAAGCCCATGGAAACGCTCTCTCCCTACCAGGCGCCCGCGTCAGCGCCGCCGCCCTTTCCCGCGCCACAGGTGGTCGCGCGGCCGGGGGCCGCAACCGCCTTCGGCATCCTGAATCTGCTGACGCCGCTGGTCGTGGCCGGCGTCCTGGCGGTGATGATCTTCGCTCTACAGACCCACCCGCACCAGCCGAACCCTGTCATGAAACTCCCCGGGGTCCGCGCCACCTATCTTTTCGTGATCCCGGCTTCGTTTCTGACCGGCGGCCTGATGTTCGGCTCAGGCTGCGCTCTCCTGCGCGGCAATCGCCAGGCACTGATCTGGGCGAACCTCTACGCACTGGTCTCCATCCTGACCAAGTCCGCATATCTCGTCCTCACCATCCTGATCCTGATCCCTGCGCGCATGAGCATGCCAAAGGAGATCACTGCCTCCGGGGGCACGGTGTCATCCCACGGCAGCCAGTTGCTCGGTGCCACGATCATCACCGCGATCCCGGCGATCTATCCCCTGCTCGCGGCGGCGCTCCTGAACCGCAGGGTCGTGAAAGACTGGCTGGCATCGCGCGAGGAAGCGCGCCGCTACGGCATTGCATAAATCACCGGCCGCGGACCCATGGATATGCACAATGCGTTTCCACCCCGATTTCCGCGCAGCGGACGATGGGATGACAATGGGCTGTTAGAGCGATGCGGCCCCCGTGACAGAGGGAATCCGCCCGATGGCGGGGGCCGATGGCACACGCGTTGCGAAAGGAAGCGCGCCGGCAATCCCGCCGGAAACCAAAACGCAACCTCCACAACCATGGCCAAAATCAAAACCACCCGCGAACTCCTCGTTCATGAACTCAAGGACCTCTACAGCGCCGAGACGCAGCTGGTGAAGGCCCTGCCGAAGATGGCGAAAGCCGCCCACCACCCCGACCTCAAGGCCGGTTTCACCAACCACCTCGCCGAGACCAAGGTCCATGTCGAGCGCCTCCAGCAGGTCGCCGATATCCTGGAAGTCACGCCGCGCGGCCTGACCTGCAAGGCCATGAAAGGCCTCATCGAGGAAGGCGGCGAAACCATCGAGGAAGATGCCGAGCCATCCCTGAAGGACCTCGCCCTCATCACCGCCGCGCAAAAGGTGGAGCACTACGAGATCTCCGGCTACGGCTCGATCCGCGCGCTCTCCCAGGCACTGGGCCTCACGGACGTCACCGCTCTTTTCGAGCAGACCATCCAGGAGGAAGGCATCGCCGACAAGACCCTCGGCAGCGTGGCCAAGGTGCTGCTGAAGGAAGTGACCAAGAAGGAATCGGCCACTACCGCCGCCGTCTGAGGTCACGCTCCGTACGCTCTCTCAGCCGCCGGTCCCGGGCTCTTTCGTCCGGACCGGCGTTCCCGTTTTCGAGTCGTGCGCCGAGCCGCGCTGCTCCCTTTTCACGATCACCGCGCCGGCGCCCATGTGCATTTTCAGGATCCGCTTAGTCTCGACCGCCGCCGCCGGACAGGCCTGGACACTGTGGCCGGACGGGACGATCAACTCGCTTTCCACCGGCGCGATGTGCGACGACCAGTAGGGCACGATGCCGTCGGAACTGTTCGGCGTGTCGCCGCGGCCGCGGTCGCCGATGATCGAGTCGACCTTCAACCCCTGCCGGTACGGCAAACCCCGTAGCACCTTGTAGGCGGGATACTCCGGCGACAGCGAGCCGATGCTGGTGAACCAGCCCTTCGACGAACCCCGGCCCTTGAGGGCCAGCGCGGACAGGTCGTTCATGGTGAAGTCCACCAGATTGATGGTCAGGTTTTTCGGCAAGTGGATCAGCTTGATCAGGATCGCCGAAAAGAAGCGGTCCGCCAGCGGCGAGCCCTGCAGCGGAGCGGCCATGAAAATCACCCGCGCGGGCGGCTTCAGCGGTTCGTACATGGTCATCAGCCGGATGCCCTCCTTGGTCTGCTCGTTCACCTTCAGCTGGTCGAAACGCTTGGCCGAAAAGGCGTCATAGATGCCGAAGTCCGGGCGCTTCAACGAGGCGCTGGTGATCACGCCGCCCATCGAGTGGCCGACCACCACCATGCGGTCCCAGTTCGGCGCCGGGCCCTGCTTTTTCACGAACGCGGTGGCCTTGGCCATTTCCTCGCGAAACCGCGCGGCGCTGTAGAGCCAGTTGTTGCCGGTCGGGTAGCTGAAGAACCACACCTGGTAGTTCTTGCGGAACCATGGCTCGCGGTTGAGTTCATTGTAGAGCCGCTTGAAGGCGCCGGGGCTGGAGTTCAGGCCGTGGACCAGCACCAGTGGGATGCGGTTCGGGTCATAGGGGCTGGACAGGTAGAGCTTGGTTTCGTCGCTGAAGCGGCTCGGCAGCAGCGCCTTGGCGATGTCGAGGTCATCGAGGTTGCTCATCTGCCAGTAAAAAGCCGAGGGCGCCGACCAGTCCGCCGCCATCGGCACCGTGGCGCCGCCCATGGTCACCGTGTCGACCTTGCCGGGGTAGACGAAGTTCCACTCCGGCGGCTTGCCGGCGGGAAAGGTCAGCATGGCGGTGAGGTTCAGCGGCACGCCGGTCGGCGGCTCGAACTCCCAGCGCGGCTTGCCTTCCTCCGCGGTCTTATGCCAGCCAACCATCGGGAGGCCCATGCCGCTGACGGTGTGGCGCTGGCCGATCGCTTTCGTGGAGATTTGGCTGGATGGCGTGATCGCATCCAGATCGGCCAGCCGCAGGCCGGAGCCCAGCGTGCGGCTTTCGTCGATGGTCGTGCCCATCCGCGCCGAGCGCTCTTCCAGCGAGCCGCCCCGGCCACAGTGCAACTGGTCGAAAAGGTGCCGCACCGCCGTGTTGTAGCGGACGATCGCCTGGTCGCGCTCCGCTCCCCGCAGGCGGCCCACTTCATCCCAAGCCGCATGCGCCTGGCCGATGTAGACCGCCGGGTCCTGCCGCGAGTCGCGCGGGACCGTATGGCACACCGGCGGCGATGGCGTGCCGCACTGGCTCAGCACCAGCACGCCGGAGAAAAGAATCACACTGACCCGGAGGCGGTTCATTGACGCCGAGTTATAGAAAGCCCGCCAAGGAAGACAAGAGCGGTGGAGATTCGTTACCCGGACGGAGAGAAGATGGAATCAA
>JAQGPE010000149.1 GCA_028293225.1 Akkermansiaceae bacterium
AATCCTGGCAACTGGTCTGGGCGGATGAATTCAACGGCAGCATCGGACCCGACTGGGTCTACGAAACCGGCGCCGGCGGCTGGGGCAACAACGAGCTCGAATACTACCGCCCGGACAACGTCAGCATCGAGAACAACAACCTCGTCATCACCGCCAAGCACGAAAACTTCGGCGGCTCCGCCTACACCTCGGCCCGCATGAAGACCCAGGGCAAAAAGTCCTGGAAATACGGCAAGATCGAGGCCCGCATCAAGATGCCATCCTTCGCCGGTTCCTGGCCGGCCTTCTGGATGCTCGGCGACAGCATCTCCTCGGTTGGCTGGCCGTCCTGCGGCGAGATCGACGTCATGGAGCACATCAATACCGAGGGCATCGTCCACGGCACCGCCCACTGGTCCGACCAGAACAACGTCTACGCCAGCTATACCGGCAATACCGGCGCGGGTGTGACCGACTACCACACCTACACCGTGGAGTGGGATGCCAACAGCATCCGCTGGTATGTGGATGGCGCCCAATATCACGTCATCAACATCGCCGGCAGTGTCAACGGCACCAGTGAGTTCCAGAACAACTTCTTCATTCTGCTGAACTTCGCCGTCGGCGGCAACTGGCCCGGCTTCACCGTCGATAACAACGCCTTCCCGGCCAAGATGTATGTCGACTGGGTCCGCGTCTATCAGCTCGGCAACACCCCGCCGCCCTCGACCGCCCAGGCCCAGTTCATGATCGTGAACAAGAACAGCGGCAAGTCGATCGACCTCATCGGCGGCAATACCTCCAACGGTGCTCCCATCAACCAGTGGAGCTACGACTACAATGGTCCGAACCAGCGCTGGTTCCTGCGGCCGACGCCCAATGGCCACTTCAAGCTGATCTCCGGCGTGAGCGGCAAGGCGGCCTGCATCGACCTGGACTCCACCGCCAACGGCGCGGTCCTGCACGCCTGGGACTACGTCGAGGGCAATACTTCGATGCAGTGGGATCTCATCGATGCGGGCAACGCCTGGTACATGATCCGCAATGTCCGCAGCGGCAAGGTGCTCGACGTGGCGAACTTCAGCACCGCCGACAACGCCACCATCATCCAGTACGACCAGCTCGCCGGAATCAACCAGCTGTGGCGCCTGCAGCCCTGGGGCGACTACTTCATCAAGGCCTCGACCGGCAAATACATCTGTGTCCAGGGCGGCAATGGCAACAACGGCAACAATGTCATCCAGTACCAGCAGGAGAACAATCCGTGGTTCAAGTGGCGCTTCGAAAGCGCCGGTGAAGGACGCGTCAAGGCCTCCAGCCTGGCGGCCCTGACCCGCGCGATCTCCATCAAAAACGGCTCCACCGCCGCGGCCGCCGACGCCCATCTGTGGGACTACAACGCCACCTACATGGACCAGAAGCTGTGGATCCGTCCGCAGCTCAACGGCAAGTTCAAGTTCAACTTCGCCCACTCCAATATGACCTGGGACATCCCCGGCGGCAACTCCGCCAACGATGTGCCGCTGGAGCAGTACCCCGACAACGGCAACTCCTGGCAGCAGTTCGAACTCGAACGCGCCCAGTAAAGCGCCCCCATCCCGCGGGAGCCGGCACCACCCCGGCTCCCGCTTTCTTTTTCCATTCATCGATCCTTTTGCGTCCCCCACAATGGCCGGCGCCCCCATTCCCGCGCACCATCACGCGCGATGACTGCCCGCCCCAATGACGCGTCTCGCGGTGCCTCGGAAAGCCCACAGCCTCAGGCTGCATTTCCTCCCATCCACCAGTCAATCCGGCACCTCACCCGTGCCACCGGACGCCTGTCGATAGTGGCTGATGCGTCCCGCTTCAGCGCTGAAAGCCCACGGCCGCAGGCCGCAAGTCTTCCGTCTTTCCCGTCCTTCCCTCGGGTGACTTTCCCTCTAGCGAAATCCCCTTACCAAACCTCACCCATCTCCTGCCTTTCATCTGCGCCCTCTGCGAAATCTGCGGTTCTGCGGTTCTGCGGTTCTGCCCCGAACCTCACCCAAAACGCCATCTCCTGCCAGCACCCTGCCCAACCTCACCCACTCGCCTTCAAAATCCACAAATCCGCCAATCCAAAAATCGGTGCTTCGCAGGCCAAAGTCACCCAAACGACCGAACTCGCCATCACCCTGCCGAACCTCACCCAAAACCCAGAAGCCGCCGACATCCTGCCAAACCTCACCCACCCTCGCCATCTCCGGGAAATGCGGTAGTCTCTCCCTGCCGATGCCCAACGCCCTCGCCTCCGAATCCTCCCCCTACCTCCTCCAGCACGCCCACAACCCGGTGAACTGGCTGCCCTGGAGCGAACAGGCCTTCGCCCGGGCCAAAGCGCAGGACCAACTCGTCTTCCTCTCCATCGGCTACTCCACCTGCCACTGGTGCCACGTCATGGAGCGCGAGAGCTTCGAAAACGACGCCATCGCCGCGGTGATGAATGAGCATTTCGTCTGCATCAAGGTCGACCGCGAGGAGCGCCCGGACCTCGACGCCACCTACATGGCCTTCGTCCAGGCCACCACCGGCCAGGGCGGCTGGCCGATGAGCGTCTGGCTCACCCCGCAGGGTAAGCCGGTCGTCGGCGGCACCTATTTCCCGCCGGAGGACCGCTATGGCCGGGTCGGCTTCCCGAAGCTCTGCGCCGAGATCGGCCGCCTCTGGCAGGACGACCGCCGGAAGATGCTGGAGAGCTCCGAGAAAATCATGGCCCACCTGCGCCAGGAAGCCGCCCCGGAAGGGGTGCTCCAGCGCCTGCCCGCCGCCAAGGTCTTCGGCGATTTCATCGACCGCTGCGAATCGATGTTCGACGCCGGGTGGGGCGGCTGGGGCAATGCGCCGAAGTTCCCCCGCCCCGCCGTGCCGCGCCTGCTGCTGCAGCTCGCCGCCCGCTACGGCGGCGAGGAAGCCGAAGCTTGCCTGCAGATGGTCGACCGCACCCTGAAGACGATGGCCGCCGGCGGCATGCACGACCAGCTCGGCGGCGGCTTCCACCGCTACTCCGTCGACCGCTACTGGCACGTCCCCCACTACGAGAAGATGCTCTACGACCAGGGCCAGCTCGCCCTGCTCTACCTGGAAGCCTTCCAGTCCGTCGGCGACGACTCCTTCCGCACCACCGCGGAGGACATCTTCCGCTACGTGCTCGGCGAAATGAAGGACGCGACCGGAGCCTTCCACGCCGCCGAGGACGCCGACAGCCTCCCCGCCGCGGACTCCACGGAGAAGCTGGAGGGCGCCTTCTGGACCTGGACGGCGGAGGAAATCTTCGACCTGCTCGACCCGCGCTCCGCCGCGATTTTCTGCGCCGCCTATAGAGTCACCGCCGAGGGCAACGCCCGCCCGGAAAGCGATCCTCACGGCGAGTTGGAAGGCCGCAACACCCTCTACCGCGCCATGAGCCACGAGGGCCTCACCGCGCAGTTCGGGATGACCGAAGACGAGATCGCCGTCTCCCTGCAAGCCTCCTCAGCCATCCTCCTGCAAGCCCGCGCCCAGCGTCCGCTACCCCATCGCGACGACAAGATCGTGACCGCCTGGAACGGCCTGATGATCGAGGCTCTCGCCACCGGCGCCCGCGTCCTGGCCCGCCCGGATCTTCTCGCCGCCGCCACGGACGCCCTCGGATTCATCCGCCGGGAACTTTGGGACGGCGCTCAACTCTGGCGTTCGTATCGTGGCAAGCGCGGCGCCGCCCCCGGCTTCCCCGCCGACCACGCCTGCCTGATCAGCGCCCTCATCGCCATCCACGCCGCCGATGGCCTGACCTCCTGGCTCGACTGGGCCGTGGAAATCCAGGCCGATCTCGACGACCGCTACTGGGATGCCGAACACGCCGGCTATGTGCTGAAGCCCCAACTCGCCGGAGCGACTCTGCTGACCATCCGCGAGGACTACGACGGCGCCGAACCGGCCGCCAACCACGTCGCCGCCGTCAATCTTCTCAAGCTCGCCGTCCTGCTCGACGAACCCGCCTACACCACTCGCGCCGAGGCCATGATCCGCGCCGGAGCCCGCGCCGCCGCCACCCAGCCCTTCGCCGTGCCGGTCCTGCTCGGCGCACTCGACCTGCTGGAGCGCGGCGTGGTGAAAATCGAGATCGCCGGCAGCCTTTCCGACGATCTCACCAGGGCCCTCGACCAACCCTACCTGCCCCGCGCC
Organism: Akkermansiaceae bacterium; assembly: GCA_028293225.1. Taxonomy (GTDB): domain Bacteria; phylum Verrucomicrobiota; class Verrucomicrobiia; order Verrucomicrobiales; family Akkermansiaceae; genus Haloferula. Next base: position 4,165 of record JAQGPE010000149.1, read on the forward strand.
GTCCGCATCCGCGGCGCCGCCGGGCCGGGCCAGGTCATCGTCTGCGAGGGCATGGCCTGCCGCCCGCCGCTCGATACCGTGGCCGCCTGGCGGGAGATGCTGCCTAACATCGCTTGATAAATCGAATAACCCGGCGATCACCTTCGTCCGATTCCGCACCATGAAGAAGCTCCTCATTCCTGTGCTCCTGCTCGCCTCGGCCGCCCTCGGCCAGGCCGCCACCATTTCGATCAAGAACAACACCCGCGCCACCCAGAGCCTGGGCGTCTTCCAGGACCGCAAACTCGTCGGCTACGTCGATCGCCTCAAACCGGGCAAGACCCTGCTGGTGAAGATCGACGACAAGGGCAACCGCCCGGTGGTGTCCTTCAATTTCTGGGGCGACCGCCAGTACGTCGTCCTGCCGGTCAAGACCGCGCCCTACACGATGACCCGCCTGATCGCCTGGATCCGCTGAGTTTCAGCCTGCGGTCAGGAAAATCCACGATTGAGATTGAGTCCAGCCGGGCGCGGCCCCTCTGTGCGGGATGCCGCGTCTGAATCTCATCGTGCTGCGATCCCCCGACGCGCCCCGCCTGACCGCCTTCTACACCAAGCTCGGGCTCAGTTTTCAACTGCACCGCCACGGCACCGGCCCGGAGCACTATGCCTCCGAGAGTGCCAGCGTGGTCTTCGAAATCTACCCGGTCCGCAAGGACGGCGAGCCCACCAGCGAACTGCGGCTGGGCTTCGAGGTCGCCGACATCCATCAGATCGTCCCCGAACTGCTCGGCGCCGGAGCCGAACTGGTCAGCCGCCCGACCACCTCGCAGTGGGGCCTCCGCGCCGTCCTGGAAGACCCCGACGGCCACAAGATCGAGCTCACCGAGCCCAACGTTTAGGCAAGGCTCTCAGGGAGCATCGCCCCTGAGGTCATGCACCATCTCCAGCACCTCCACCCTTCCCCCCCCGGTGACCTTTTCCCCCGTGGCAACGGTCCGGTAGCCCAGCGCCCGATAGCATGCGATCGCCCTCGCATTCGCCTGTCTCACTCTCAGCCGGCTGTATCCGATCCCCCACTGCTCCACGACCTGCTGCTCGGCAAGCCGCACCGCAATCCTCCCCAGTCCGCGACCGCGCCATTCCGGCAGGGCGATGAAAATACCAAGATCCACAGTGATATCAGCCTCGTTGGATCGCTCCATCCACACCGCGCCAACATCCTCCCCTTCCGCGACGATCACCCACCACGCAACCCGCGTGGAACCGCCATCGCCAACAGCCTCATTGAGAGCCTGCGGACCCC
>JAQGPE010000168.1 GCA_028293225.1 Akkermansiaceae bacterium
AGCGGCAGGATCGTCTCATTGCGCTGACCGAAAGTGGCGTGAAACTGCTCATGCGTCAGCGGCTGGCCCAACTCGTCCGCCAGGGCGAACCACGACCGGCCGTGTGCTTCGTGGGAGTCGATCACCACGCCATCGAAATCAAAAATCACCGCTGCAAGGGGCATGGCGCGACTTTAGTCCCGCCGCCCCGCTTGGCGAATCCTTCTCCCGTCTTTTCCCGCACGGTTGGCTCTTGGCGAGCGCCGCCACGTCCCTACACTCCCGCCCCTCATGTCCGCCGTCCGCACGCGTTTCGCTCCATCCCCGACCGGTTACCTGCACGTTGGCGGGGCTCGTACGGCCCTGTTCAACTACCTGTTCGCCCGCAAGCACGGTGGCACCTTCGTCCTGCGCGTGGAGGACACCGACGCCGCCCGCAATACCCAGGAAGCGCGCGACGCGATCTTCAGCGGCATGGAGTGGCTCGGCCTCGACTGGGATGAAGGCGAAGGCAAGGGCGGCGATTTCGGCCCCTACAACCAGAGCGAGCGGAAAGAAAACTACGACCGCTGGTTCGAAGTGCTGCGCGAAAAGGGCCGCGTCTATGAGGACGACGGCGCCTGGCGCTTCCGCTTCGAGCGCAAGCCCATCACCATGCACGACCTGGTCTGCGGCGAGGTCACCATCGACTACACCGACGAGTCGAACACGCCGGACATGGTCATCCGCCGCTCCGATGGCAGCTACGTTTTCCACTTCGTCAACGTGGTCGACGACCTGGAAATGCAGATCACCCACGTGATCCGCGGCGAGGACCACCTGATGAACACGCCGAAGCACCTGCAGCTTTTCGAAGCGCTGGAGGCCCAGCCACCGCTTTACGGCCACATCCCGCTCATTCTGAACCCCAACGGCTCCAAGATGTCGAAGCGAGACGTAGGCGCCGCAGTGGGCGACTACCCGCGCCAAGGCTACCTTTCCGCCGGTGTGGTGAACTTCCTGGCCCTGCTCGGCTGGTCGCCAAAATCGGACGAAGAGATCTTCACCATCGAGGACCTGATCTCCCGCTTTTCGCTGGAAGCCGTCAACCGCGCCCCGGCCCGCTTCGATGCGGAGAAGTGCGCGTGGCTCAACCAGCAGCATCTCCTGAAGCTCACGCCGGAAGCCTTTGCCGAAGCCGCCAAGCCCTTCGTGGAAGCCGCCGGCCTGCCGGTCGATGGCGACTACCCCGCCGTGGCCGCCACCGTCCGCGAAAAGGTCCGCCTGCTCGCCGAAGTGCCGGACGCCATCTCTTTCCTGCTCAGCGACGAACTGAGCTACGACGCCGAAGCGGTCGAAAAGGTGAAAGGCAATGCCGCCGCCAAGGGCCTGCTGACGGCTCTGGCCGATGATTTCTCCGCCCTCCCCGAGTGGTCGCTGGACACGGCGAAGAACCAGATCGGCGAAACCGCGAAGGCCGCTGGAGCCAAGCCCGGCCAGCTGATGTTCCCCGTCCGCGTCGCCCTCAGCGGCAAGGCCCACGGGCCGGATCTGGGCGACATCCTCGCCCTCCTCGGCCGCGAGAAATCCGCCGAACGGCTGCGCTCCTTCGTGGGAAAGCTCGACTAATCTAACAGAAATCTTCTGGATTGGAGGAACCAGCCTCCCACTTGATGCACGATCTCTACACCCTCACTGATCTCGGTTCGCGCCAGCTGCTGGACTCCGGCTACCCGCGGCCTGCGCGGCTCGCCGTGATCGGCTTTCCGATCGCCCACTCCGCCTCGCCACGCATGCATCAGCCCGCCCTCGACGAGGCCGGAATCGATGCCCGCTACGTGAAGATCGCCATCGAGCCCGGCAACGTCGCCGAGACCTTCCGCCGCATGCGCGCGCTCGGTTTTGTGGGCTGCAATGTCACCGTGCCCCATAAGCTGGAGGCCATGGCCGCTTGCGACGAACTGGATCCCGGCGCGGTGGCCATGGGCGCGGTCAATACCATCCGCTTCGACGCCGGCGCCACCCGCGGCTTCAATACCGACGGGCCGGGTTTTGAAGCCGCGATCCGTGAAAGCTTCCAGACCGGCCTTCAGGAACTGACCGTCATGATCGTCGGTGCCGGCGGCGGCGCCGGCGGAGCACTGGCCGCCCACTGCGCCAGCCGGGGTGTGGCCAAGCTGGTGCTGGCCAACCGCACCGTGGAAAAAATCCAGCCATTGGCCGCAAACCTGCGCAGCCTCCACGGCCTGCCCGTCGAGTGCTTTTCGCTCAGCGACCCCGCCCTGGTCGCCGCCACCGCGGAGTGCCTGCTTCTGGTCAACGCCAGCTCACTGGGCCTGAAACCCGGCGACGCCTCGCCACTCGACCCCGCCGGGATGAACGCGAAACACCTGCTCTACGACACCATCTATCAGCCGCCGCTCACCGAGTTCCTGCGCGCAGGAGCACGGGCCGGAGCACGGTTGGCGAATGGCGCTTCCATGCTTCTCCACCAGGGCGCGAATGCCTTTCAGATCTGGTTCCCAGGCACCGAGCCCCTGGCCGCAATGCGGAAAGGGCTTGGCGTTACGGCTTAGGCACGGGAGCCGCACCTGCGGCTTTCTCGTCGAAGCCGAACCAATGGCAGGCCAGCAGTTCGTCGATCTTGAAGGTCCGGGTCTCACCCTCCTGCCGGGACACCTTCACCCGCACGCGAACCTGGCCGTCAGGATCATGCTCGACCAGGCGGCTGCCAAAAACATCCTCGTTCTTGGCGCGCGCGGCAAAGGCCGCCTGCAACTGCTGACCAACGTCCGAATCGCGGTCCACCACGATCTGCGGGGAGGAACTCGTCGTCTCTGCCGGCTGGCCGAACTTCGGCAGGCTCAGGGTGATTCCCATCTGATTGGGCGGCAGGTATCCGGTGTCGGCACGCTGACGGGCAAAGAGCCGGAATTCTCCATGACTCTCTCCTCCCCCCGCCAGGAAGAGCTGCCAGGAATCCGGAGAATAGCGGGCATACTCATCCCAATCGATCTTCCAGTGGCCATCTTCCTTGAAAAAGACGGCTTCGACCTGCTGTTTGGTCTCGAAATCCCACAAGGCTGCGAACCCTTTGCCTGCCGGTGTGTCCACGACATATTTCGAGACCAGGCTCAGCTTTCCATTGTAAGCCAGTTCCGAAGTCATCGTGGTCAGCCTCAGCATTTTGGTCATGGCGACCGGAGACCGCAGCACGTGACTGGCGCGGGAACTCGGATTGGTATCGCGGAGAAAGGAGGAGATCTCCTTTCCCATTTCCTCGCCATCATCCAGGAGGATGTTGCGATCCTCGTCCGACATTTGTTCGATCTGCTGGGTGGCCAGGGTTTCCTCGGGTTTCTCAGGAAATTTCCACCGCATGAGCACGGCAGTACCGGCGGTAAGAACCACCCACACGATTGCCACCACGGCGACGATCCGGGCTTTGCGCCGGCTGTCGCGCCGGCGTTTGCGGGAGGTTTTCTCATCCACTTCGGAACCGCCCCGGCGGCGGCGCTTCTTCCGGACCATGCCGGGATGATCGGATGCAGGACTTTCGGCGAAGGGAGCTACGGATTCCGTCGCGGCCACCCCGCACTCCGGGCACGAGCCGCTCCGTTCCTCCCCCACCGTATCGCGGTAGAGGGCGCCACAGGTTTCGCAATGAAACCAGCCTTGTGTAGATTGTTCGCTCACGATCGGTTGCTAAGGACTTACCCAGCCTTTCTGGACGACATCAAGGATAAGGAACTGATTCGGCTGCGCCCCCTCCTTACGGGTCATGCGGAAAATGGCGGAGGCCTCTTTGTTGGCTCCCAGGATGTAGGAGTTCTGGTTCAGGAGATCCGCCAGCGTCTCT
>JAQGPE010000174.1 GCA_028293225.1 Akkermansiaceae bacterium
AGTAGCCGCCGGCGGTCGGGTAGTTGCCGGTGAAGTACCAGTCGCCGCACGGCCCCTTGATGGAGGCGTGCAGGTCTTCGATGGTCTGGAAGATCACCTGGACCTCGCAGTCGATGTCCTCCGGGGAGACCATGCGGCTGATTTCGGCGGAGACTTCCTCCGGGGTGAAAGCGTCGTAGACTTCCTTCACGCAGTTCTGCATGAGGGCGGCGGGCTTTTTCAGTTCCTCCCTGCACTTGTCGTAGACGCTGTCGAGCAGACTCTGGCGGCCGGCGCGGCGGTGCAGGGCGACGGCGGCCTGGAAGGCGATGAACTTGCCGAGTTCCGACATGTCGATGCCGTAGCAGTCCGGGTAGCGGATCTGCGGGGCGGTCGAGCAAACGACGATCTTGCGCGGATTGGTCCGGGACAGGATCTTCAGAATCGACTTCTTGAGGGTGGTGCCGCGGACGATCGAGTCGTCGAGGGCGACCAGGGCGTCCTCCGGTTTCACGACGCCGTAGGTGATGTCGTAGACGTGGGAGACGAGCTGGTCGCGGCCTTTTTCCTGCGCGATGAAGGTGCGCATCTTGATGTCCTTGTGGGCGATTTTCTCGCCACGCGGCCAGTTGCGCAGGATCAGGTCATCGAGCAGTTCCGGAGTCAGGGTCCCTTCGGCCTGGGCTTCCAGGATCGAGGAGCGGACTTCCTGGCGGCGATAAAGACGGAGACCGTCCATGAGGCCGTAGTAGGCCGTTTCCGCGGTGTTCGGGATGAAGGCGAAGACCGCCTTGTCGAAGCTGCCGCCGATGGCGTCGACCACCTGGTTGACCAGGGCGGCGCCCATGGCTTTGCGCTCGCGGTAGATCTGGGGGTCGTTGCCGCGGGAGAAGTAGATCTTTTCGAAGGAGCAGGGCGTGTAGCTCTGTGGCGGCGCGAAGGGAGCGTCGTGGATGGTGCCGTCGGCCTTGATCGTGACGATCGAGCCGGGGTCGAGGGCTTTCACCTGGGACTGGTCGGCTTCGAAAATGGTCATGAGCGGCACGCGCTCCGAGGCGAAGGCGATCACCTCGTCGGTGATGAGCATGTGGCAGGGGCGGATGCCGTGCGGGTCGCGCATCACGAACATGTCGCCATTGCCGACGACGCCGCAGATGGAGTAGCCGCCGTCCCAGGACTGGGCCGACTCGGCGACGATCTGGCGCAGGTTCAGCTCGGCGGAGATGCGGTCCGGCATTTCGCGGCCGTCCACGCCTTCGTCGCGCAGGCGGCGGTAGATGTCGGTGTGGGATTCGTCGAGGTGGAAGCCGATTTCCTCCAGAACGGTCTGGGTGTCGGTGCCGAAGACCGGGTGCTGGCCGCGCTCGATGAGCACCTGGTTGAGCTCGCCGGCGTTGGTCATGTTGAAATTCCCCATCACCATCAGGGTGCGGGTCGGCCAGTTGCTGCGGCGCAGGTAGGGGTGGCAGGAGCCCTCGTCGAACTCGCCGGAAGTGCCGTAGCGCAGGTGGCCGATGAGCACTTCGCCACCGAAGTCGTAGTGCTGCTTGACGGTGGCGGGATCCTTCGGGTCCAGGATGCCCTTGCGGGCCATCTTGTGGAAGTCCTTGATTTCCTTGCGGAAAACGTTGGCCAAGCCGTCCTTTTCACTGTCCCGGCGGCGGAACACGTAGGGCTGGCCCAAGGGCATGTCCAACTTGGTGCAACCGATGCCGATACCATCCTGGCCGCGATTGTGCTGCTTCTCCATGAGGAGGAACAGCTTGTTGAATCCCCAGAGGGCGGTCCCGTAGCGGTCGTAGTAGTACGCCAGGGGTTTGCGGAGTCGTACGGCGGCTATCCCGCATTCGTGCGTCAGGAAGTCACTCATCGGTGGGGTGTCAGCAGGGCTTACTCGCCGCGGACTTTCACCCGGACGCCCTCGCTGTCAACGATAGTACCGAGAATCGTTCCGCCAGGGCCTGCAGTAAGGATTTTTTCCGCTTCGTCAGGGGCCACGATGGCGACCCAGCCGATGCCCATGTTGAAAGTATGGAAGCGATCTTCCGAATCCACGTGGGCGAGAAGCTTGTCGATGCCGGGCAGATCCCACTTCGGGATCTCCAGATCGGCCCCGAAGCCCTGGAACAGGCGCTCCAGGTTTTCCGGCAGGCCGCCGCCGGTGATGTGGGCAAAGGCCTTTGGCTTCACGCCGGCGGTGCGGATGCCCTGGACCACGTCGTGGTAGAGGCGGGTGGGCTGCAGGAAGCCGTCGAGCTCGGCCTCGGTCACGCAGCCGGGGTGCTCCTTCAGGACCCGGCGGACCAGGCTGAAGCCGTTGGCGTGGATGCTGTCGGAAGCGTAGCCGACCAGCACGTCGCCGACGGCGATGGTGGAGGGGTCGATCAGGTCGCCCTTTTCGGAGCAGCCGATGCAGAAGCCGGAAAGTTCGATGACGTCGACGGGGACGATGCCGGGCATTTCGGCGGTTTCGCCGCCGGCCAGGATGCAGTCGCAGGCCTCCAGGTAGTCGGCCATGCCGCCGATGAGACGGGTGATCTTGTCCTCATCCAGCGCCGCGATGCCGATGTAGTCCAGGAACAGCAGCGGATCGCCGCCGGTGGTCAGGATGTCATTGACGCTCATGGCGACGAGGTCCTTGCCGGCGATTTCCAGGAAATCGCGTTCCAGCAGCAGCTCCAGCTTGGTGCCGACGCCGTCGCAGCCGGTGACCATGACGGGTTGCTTGTAGCCGCTGAGGTCGTAGCAGGCCGCAAAGAGGCCGAAGGCTCCGAGGAGCTTGCGGTTCTGCTGCGTGCGGGCGACGTGGCCCTTGATGTCTTTGACGAGAGCGGCGGCGCGCCGCGTGTCCACTCCCGCTTGCTGGTAGGTCAGATTTCCGGACATGAGGTTCTCTGGTGCCGGGTTGTAACAGGGGGGCGGGGAGCGTCACGCAGAAAATCCCCCTGACTTTCGGGAGCCTTTTGCGCTCAGCGTTTGCGGAGGGCGGCGGGATCGGGATCGTGGGGAATCAATCGACAGGCATGCCGGGTGAGGCCTGCGTTTCACCCGGTCCCGGCGAATGGGACGGTCTGAAGATCTTTTCGGAAGGCCCGCGGGGAATTTTCGTTCGGTTTGGCGGAGCGGCGGTCTTATGACGGGTGAAGATGGAGGCGATGGAGTCACGTGAGTTGCTGGAGCGCTATCACCGGACGGGGGATGAGGCGGCCTTTGCAGCGCTGGTCAGGGGGCACCTGGGGCCGGTGCATGCCGCCGTGGTGCGGATCACC
>JAQGPE010000201.1 GCA_028293225.1 Akkermansiaceae bacterium
CCGCCATAGGCCAGCGTCACCACTTGCCCCTGCGTCAGCCCGCCGAAGCTCGCCGCGTCGAAGCTCAGACCGGTATTCCGCACCATCGTCAGCGAAGTCCCCGGCGCCGGCGTAAAGCCCAACGTCACGGTCGCGGGGAAATCGCCCGGCGGCAATCCGGCCGAGCTGACCGGCACATCCCCCGCCGAGTTGAAGACAAAGTCCTGCGGCAGGGTCGTCACAGTGTAGGTCTGCGTCTTGCCACTGCCTGACACCACGATCGTGATGGTGCCGCTGGTTCCGCCCACCGGGATCGGGTCGCTGGGCTGTCCGGCCACGACCGTCACACCATTCACCTGCACCGTCGCCGAGGAGCTCTGCGGCGTCGCCGTCACCGTCACACTGGACAGCGTGGATGGCACCGAGACCGCGTAGGAAGCCGTCGCGCTGTCGAAGACCGGCGTCAGGTCCAAGCCGCTCACCGAGAGGCTGGCCAACAGCACGCTCTCTCCCTGGGTGGTGAAATTGAGCACTTCACCAGTCTGCGTCCCGCCACCCGTCGTTGCGCCACTAATGCGATAGTAGTACTTTGTGTCCGGAGTCAGCCCGCTGAGAGGCGCGGTGACCGCCTGCGACAGGAAGTTGCTGGTCAGCGCCTGGATCGTCGTCGTCGAAGAGAGGTCGTCCGGCGCCGTGCCATAGTCGAAGTGCACCGTCACCACCCCGCCGTTCGGATTGACCGTCGCATTCAGCGTCGCGGCGCGGCTGGTGACGTCACTCGCCGCGGCGGGGGCCACGGTCGCGGGCGCCGGGTCGTTCAGACGGAAAAGATAGGCGTTGCCGGGATCACCGTTCGGGTTGGGATAGGGATAGACAAAACCCGTCACGGTGATGTGTCCCGGCCCTACCGCCAGGCCGTGCCGGTTCTTGGGATTGTCACTGTCTTCGCTCACCGCCACCCGCTGCTGCAGGAGCGGGGTCCCATCCACCCCGGAATACTTCAGGATCATGTTATCCGGGCCATACGGCTCCTGCGGCGACGAGTAACCCGATACCACCGGATTGTCGTTCGGATCCAGAGCGATCGCGACGCCCTCGTCGTCCTTGGTAAAGCCGCCGTCGAAAACCTGGGTCCAGATCGAGGTGCCATCCGTCCCTTTGATCTTGCGGGTGAAGATGTCGTACTGGAACGGACCGTTCGGCAGCGTGGACCCGGTCAGGATCACATCCCCTTTCGAATCCATTACCAGTCCGGCTGGCAAGTCGCGCTGCGGCCCGTCCTGGGTGTTGACCCAGAGTTCCGTGCCGTCGGTGCCTTGGAATTTGATCACCCGCAGGCCGCCAAAGCCCTGCGGCGTGTTGACCGCCACGATGGGACTGCCGTCCGGGCCTACGACGACATCCATCCCGGAGCTGCCGCTCGCCCCATCGATCCTGCGATTGACGGTCCACAGGTTCGTTCCCGTGTCGCCCGCCAGCTTGAGAACGACGCACTCGGGATACTGCCAGTTCGAGTTCGCGGCATACCCGGTTATGAAGACGTTGCCGTTCGCATCCAGCGTCAGCGCCTGGGCACCGTCTGTCGTTGCCGAAGCGAACTGGACCCCGGTATAGACATTATCCCAGATCGTCTCGCCTGTCGCCCCGTTGAACTTGCAGGTCTCGATGTCGGAATCGACCGGCGAGTAGTCAGTCGTCCGCTGGACCCCGGTGGCGATCACGTTGTCTTGGGCGTCGATCACCACTCCGGTGAAAAAGGACCTGGGCGTAAAGGACCGCTCCCAGAGCAGGCTCCCGTCCGCCGCCGCATATTTGGCCACGTAAAAGGCGTGGGCATTGATATCATACTGGTCCATCCGCGCGCCGACCACGATCGCGTTGCCGGCGCTGTCCACCGCCATGTCAGTGACCGTGTCGCCATACGGGCCCGTCGAGCGAGCCTGCCAGATCAGTGCTCCGGTCGCGCCATCGTACTTTGCCGTGCGAATGTTGGCGAGATTGCTGAAGTTCTGGTTGTGGCCAAAGGTCGAGACCCCAGCCATGATCACATTGCCGTCCGGCGAGTTCCGGACGATGTCGCCCTCGTCATAGCTGCCGGAGGGATCGCCGTAGGTCGTCAGCCAGCGCTGCGTCAGCGGTTGGGCCACGGCCTGCGGGACGGCGAGGGAACAAGCTGCGGCGGCAAGCGCCAGCGCCGCCAGGCAGCGCCGCAGCGGGCGGCCGGCATGGCTTGGAGAAAATGAAAAATCGGACATGACGGGAAACCTGGAGAGAAGGTGGGGATTCGAGCGGGGAATCGCGGAAGAAAAAGACGGGCCTCAGAACCGGAAGGTGGTGCCAAGATTGATTATGCTGAAAGGATCCGCGTCCTGGCGGAACTCCAGCCGGTAGCTGAGACGGAAGCGGAGATTGTCCTGCGCGGTCCAGGTCGCCCCGGCGCCGATGAAGAGCATTTCGTCCGACAAGGGCGTCCCGCGCGCGGCCAGCGGACGGCTGCCGCCATTGACGCCATTGAAGGTCGCGGTGATCCGCTCCGGATCGTGATTCAGATCGAGGTTCCCGCCGATGACCCCGTCGACCATCAGCGCACGGGTCAGGTCGGCTTGCGCCGTCAGACTCAGCTCACCCGCAAGCGCGTCGCGGTGCGAATCATCGACGGTCAGCGTCAGCGGCCCGCCATCGCCACGGCGGCCGAGCTCGCGAAAGCCATCTGTGCTGGCCGTGGTGTAGCTCAGGCCCAGCGACGGGATTAACCGGAAGCGCTCGTTCTTCCAGGCCACGGCATCGATGCCGAGGAAAACATCCACCGCATCCGTATCCACGCCGGAGAAGGACGCCAGCGCCGGCGACCAGCCCGCCGAGGTCGCGGACGCGCTGCCGCGGCTGCCGTCATAGCGATAGCCGCCGTAGGAAATCCCGCCGCTCAGGCGGATCTGATTGGCTTCCTGGAAGATCCACTCGCCCAGCAATCCACCCGCGAGCCCATCGGCGTCCGCCTTGATCAGCGAGCCGTTGATATTGCCCTCGTTCCCGGCCAGATAGGCTGCGAAGCGCAGACGGGAGTTGGGAATGTAGCGCACTCCCGCGACCACCCCGCCGCCATTCAGGCCGTAGTTCGCCTGATTGACCGAACCGCTGGTCCGGCCGTCGAAATAGTCCGCCGTGGCGAAGAACTCCCACAGGGGTCCGGCAGGAGCCGCCTGCACCGAGGAGCCCTTGCCCTCCTTCCCGCCGCCACTATTGCTTGAAGATGGCGTTCCCACCGCCCCGCTGGCCAGTGCCGGAGCGTCCAGCGCAGCGCGGCGCTGGGCGCGCGTGGCTTCGATCGCATAGTCGTTCAGGCTGAGATAAACTTCCGGCGACAGCCGGTTCAGCAGCGCGCGACCCACGCCATCCGGCGTGATGCTCGCGGTCAGCGCCCACAGCAAGTCCGGATTGGCGGCGCTTTCGATGCCCCCGGTGACCGTCGCCGTCCGGCCTTGGCCGGGCTTCAGGAAAACATTCTTCGTCCCCGGATCGACCACGTCATCATACAGCGCCGCCCAGGTGGAGACCTCGTTGACCGTGGCCTTTTTCAACACCGCGAAGGCGTCGTCGCCGCCCAGCCGGGTGATGCTGCCATTGAGCGGATTGAAGATCACGCTGCCGTCGAGGTTTTCGATGAAGGTGTTGAAGGTCCCCGTGTAGTGCGCGGCATCGATCAACTGCACCGGCACCAGCGGCGCGATCTGGCCGTCATTGCCTGGAACGGAAACCTGCAGCGTGCCGCTGAAATTCGCCGTGCCGGTGACCTGCAGCACATCATGGCCGGAGGCGCCCACATCCATCAGCAACTTGCCGCTCTGGGTGCTGTAGTCGCCGTCCACCCGCAGCGTGCCCGTGGTGCCGATGCCGCCGGGAGCGACGACGCCGGCGCCGCCCGCCAGGTTACCCTGCCAGACGCC
>JAQGPE010000205.1 GCA_028293225.1 Akkermansiaceae bacterium
TCTACTACGCCGGCCCGGCCAAGACCCCCGCAGGCTATCCCTCCGGCTCCTTCGGCCCGACCACCGCGGGGCGCATGGACAGCTATGTCGACCAGTTCCAGGAACGCGGCGGCTCGCTGGTGATGCTCGCCAAGGGCAATCGCTCGCAGGCCGTGACGGATGCCTGCAAGAAGCACGGCGGCTTCTACCTCGGCTCGGCGGGAGGCCCTGCCGCGCTGCTGGCGAAGGAACACATCAAAAGCCAGGAGGTCGTCGAGTATCCCGAACTCGGCATGGAAGCGGTCTGGAAAATCCGCGTGGAGAACTTCCCGGCCTTCATCCTCGTCGACAACAAGGGCAACGACTTCTTCCAGAAGATCAACGAGTGCCCGGTCTGCGTCTAAGCCGTTCATCCATGAAGACTCCCGGACGCACCCTGCTGGTCTACAGCATCGTGGCACTGGCCTTCGCCGTGCTGGGGGCGGCAGCGGTCATCATCTGTGTGAAGGTCTTTCATCTGACCGTCCTGACCGCCGGCATGGTCAGCCTGCCGGTGAGTTATATCCTCGGCATGCTGGCGGTCTGGGCTCTGGCCTCGCGGGGACGAAAAGATTGAGCCTTGCCCCGCGACGGGCTCGAAATCCTTCCGTGCAATCCCTTCCTCCGGTGCTTGAATAACGCATGAGCAACGAGAGGACGGAGCGGGACTCGATGGGTGAAATGCAGGTCCCGGGGGATGCCCTCTACGGAGCCTCGACCGCCCGGGCCGTGGAGAATTTCCCAATCTCCTTCACTCCCCTGCCCCCGCGCTTCATCCATGCCTATGGCCTGATCAAAAAGGCGGCCGCCGAAACGAACGGCAAGCTGGGCCTGCTGGAGCTAGCCATGGCAGAGCGCATCGCCGCCGCTGCCGGAGAGATCGCCGCAGGCAAACTCGACGAGCACTTCCCGATCGACATCTATCAGACCGGCTCCGGCACCTCGGCGAACATGAATCTCAACGAGGTCATCGCCAACCGTTGCCGCCAGACCGATCCGGATCATCCGGTCCACCCTAACGACCACGTCAATATCGGCCAGTCCTCGAACGATACTTTTCCGACCGCCATTCATCTCTCCGCCGGACTGGCGCTGAAGAACGAATTGATCCCGGCCCTCGATCTGTTAGGCGATGCACTTGCGGCCAAGGCCGGAGAGTTCAAGGACGTGCTGAAGATCGGCCGCACCCACCTGATGGACGCCACGCCGGTCCGGCTGGGCCAGGAATTCGGCGGCTGGGCGCGGCAGGTGAACCTGGCCTCGTCCCGCGCCCGCAAGGCACTGCAGGCCCTGCTGGAGCTGCCCCTGGGAGGAACGGCGGTGGGCACGGGCCTGAATGCCCATCCGGACTTCGCCCACCAGACCATTGCCCGCCTCGCCGCCATCACCAGCATCCCTTTCTGCGAAGCGGCCGATCATTTCGAAGCCCAGTCGGCCAAAGACGCCTGTCTCGAAGCCCACGGCCAACTCGCCACCATCGCGGTGTCCCTGCACAAGATTGCCTGCGACATCCGCCTGCTGTCCTCCGGACCACGCTGCGGCATCGGCGAGATCCGTCTGCCGGCCACCCAGCCCGGTTCTTCGATCATGCCAGGCAAGGTCAACCCGGTTCTGCCGGAGGCCGTCACCATGGTCGCCGCCCGGGTCGCGGGAAATCAGACCACTCGTGCATGGTGTGGCGCGGGTGGCTTCCTGGAACTGAACGTCTCCATGCCACTGCTCGCCACTTGTCTGCTCGAGTCGATCGTGCTGCTGGCCAATGTGGTGTCGGCCTTCCGGACCAAATGCGTCGAGGGCATCGAGGCCGACGTCGAACGCTGCAACAGTCTGATCGAGCTGTCACTTTCCATGGTGACCTCGCTGGCGCCCAGGATCGGCTACGACGTCGCCACCAAGATTGCCAAGGAGTCCGTCGCCACCGGCCGCACGGTCCGCGAGCTTTGCTCCGAACGGCTCGAACAACTCGGCCTCACCGCGGAAGAACTCACCGACCTGCTCGACCCCGCGAAGATGAGCGAGGGCGGAGCAGGTTGAGGTGATGTTCTAGCGGCTGAACTTCCGCTGCAGGCGCTTCTGGATCGGCCCCAGCAAGAACGGCGTCCAGGTCGCCAGCAGCCACAGCAGCTTCGCATTCGCAGGGAAGACGATCACCGTCTTGCCGGACACGACGCCCTTGAGATAGCGCCAGGCGGCTTCCTCCGGACTCATCATCGGAGCCGGCAAATCCTTCACCACCGCCCCGGCATCGGCGCCGATGATCCGGTCCTGGGAGAAGATGTTTGAGTTCACGTAGCCCGGGCAGGCCACCGCGATCTTCACGCCATAAGCTTTCGCCTCGGCCGCCAGGGAGGTCGACATCCCGATCACCGCGCCTTTCGCGGTGGTATACGCCGCGGCGGTCGCATAGCCGGTGACGCCCGCCACCGAGCCGGTGCTGATGATGTGGCCGCTGCGCTGCTCCACCATCCGGGGATACACGTGCAGGATCCCGTTGATCACGCCCATCAGATTGATGTCCAGCAGCCACTTCCAGCGCTCGAACGGAACCCGGTCGGCATCCCCCAACAGGGTCACGCCGGCGTTGTTGAAAAGGAAATCGACCGGGCCTTCCGCAAAGCAGCCGGTCACCCACAGACCGTAGTCCTCGCGGTCGGTGACATCCAGCACGCGGGGAATCAGGGTGCCGGGACCTTTCAGCTCGGCAGCGAATGCCTCCAAAACCGGACCGTCGCGATCCGCACCGTGGACCTTCGCCCCGGCTTCCACCAGGTAGCGGGCCAGGGCTTTGCCGATACCCGAACCGGCCCCGGTCAGCAGAACCGTCCGGCCGTTGAAGGCCGCTTTTATCGCAGGAGTCAGGTTCATGCCGAGAGTTCGCGGAAACGTTTCACCATGCGGTTGTGGATCGGAATCAGCAGCGCCGGGAATCGCGGAGCCAGCCAGCTCAGCAGCTTCGCATAGCCGGGGAAGACGATCTCGCTCTTGCCCGCGGCGACGCCGCGGAGAATCAGCCGGGCGGATTCCTTCGCCGACAGCATCCCGAAGCCCATCTCCGCGATCTGTTGACGGGTGGCTTTCGAAGAAGAACGGCGGTAAATGGCGGTGTCGAAGATTGGCGTATCCACGTAGCCGGGAGCGACGAAATGGACCGCAACCCCCACCTGCTTGCACTCGTAGCGCAGCGTCTTGTAGAGGCCTAACAGGCCAGCCTTCATCGCCGCATAGGGGACGGAAGTCGGATAGCCGGCGTAGGAGGAGAGCGAGCCGACCGTGACGATCCGGCCGGTGCGCCGGGAGGCCATCTGGGCGTAGACTTTCTGGGTCCACTGCGCCACGGCCAGCAGGTCGGTGCGGTAGATGCGGTCCCAGTCCTCCGCCTGGATGTCCTTCACCTCGCCGAAGATCGAAACCGCCGCCGCGAGATAGAGTTCATCGACAGAGGTCTCCGCCAAAAGCTTGTCCAGCGCGAGTCCCGATTCCTCGATGTCGGCGAGATCCAAGGGCAGGACCGCCGCCTCGGCTCCCACCGCACGGATCAGGCCGGCCAGCGCCTCAAGCTTATCCTCCGAGCGGGCGACCAGATGGATGCGCCGCCCCGGTGCGGCCAGTTGCAGCGCGAGCTCGTAGCCAATGCCCGAACTCGCCCCGGTGACGACAATCTCTTTCATCGCGGTGAGAAAATCAGAACCGGCGTGTCAGGGAAAGCATCACCGCATTGTCGCGGGTCGCGTACTTTCCATTCGCATTTTGCCCGGCCGCGTTGGTCAGGGCGCCGCTCACGTCGCGATTGGCGTAACCGAGCTGATAGGCCAGGAACCAGCTCCAGCAGTCGTACTTCCTGCCGAAGCCCGCATTGAACCAGTGCCGGTCGGCGTCGGCCACCGATGGGTTGTAGTTCCGGTCCGGCTGGGCGCTACTATTGTAGTCGTAGCCCACCGCCACGGAGTAGCCATTCTCAAAGGTGTAGCTCACGCCCGCCTCGTAGATGAACATCGCTTTCCAGTAAA
>JAQGPE010000214.1 GCA_028293225.1 Akkermansiaceae bacterium
CCGGCCTGCTCTTCATGATCCTTCCCGCCCCGGACCCTGCCACCGGCCTCGCCGCCGGCCAGTTCATCGTTCCCGGCGAATGCATCGTCCCCATCTCCGCCGCGGGCTCCCCCGTCCGCTACCTCAGCAGCACCGATGAACAAACCCTCATCTACGGCCTCCAGCGTAGCAAGCCGGGCAGCATCGAGATCGACGCCTACTCCCTCGTCCCCCGGCTCGGCCCCCGCCACTACGACTCGCTCGACCGCGTCGCGGGAGAAAAGATCGCCCGCAGCAAGCTCGGCCGCCGGCTCTTCCCCCAGGGCGTGGAACTCCTCAACTCCCGCGTGGCCGGCTTCACCGCCCGCACCGTGACCATCACCGCCACCGCCAGCCCGGCCAGCATCGGTGGCCAGAAATCCCTCAGCTGCACCCTCCAGCTCCAGCCCGACACCGACGCCACCGTCAAGCTCCTCCACTGGCACCTCAGCGAGAAGTAGCCCGCGCTCCGCCAAATGCCTGCCAAGTGGCTGACACGTCCCGTGGCTGCTCGGAAAGCCCCGGCCAAAGGCCGCACTTCACTCCAGAAAGCCCGAAGTGAAACCCTGGATCTACTACGACCGGAGTAGCCGCACGACGGGCACGCCCTCACGCCCCTCTCCGCGACATCCCGCCGCGTCCGCCCCCGGCAAAGCTCCCCATCCTCCCCGCCGAAAAACAAAAACGCCCCCCGGCCAAACCGGGAGACGTCCTGAAAATCACTGCCGCAAACCTGAAGTCCTACCGCGCCGCCTCCTTCAGCAGATTGCTCACCACATCGATCGCCTCGCGGTGGCCCTCCTGATAGAGCCGCCCCCACTGCTGGTCCGTCCCGCGCATGATCTCGTCCGCCCGCTGCCGCGGCGTCCGCAGATAGCCCGGGCCCGCCGGGGTCTTCACCGCATCCTCCCGCGTCAGCTTCGCCATCGCCACCGCCATCCGCGCGAAGTCCGGGTCGTTCGCCAGCCGCTCCGCCCCCTGCGGCGAGATCCGCGCCTGCTCCGCCAGCTTCATCGTGAAATGCCGGGCAGTGGAAAGGTTCGCCTCGTAGTCGCCGCGCCACTCCGCCACCAGGGAGTCCTCCGCCTCGCGCCGCTGCGCCGCCTGCCAATCCCGCACCTGCTGCGCCCGGCCCGCCTCCACCTCCAGCTGCGCCGCCGCCAGCGCCTTCAGCGCCGGCCCCGGGATGTGATGCTGATGCGCGATCTCCGCAAAGCGATCCGCCACCGCCTGATCCCAGCCGAGCCCCTCCGGCAGCTGCTCCGGCGCCGCCAGCCCGTAGCCCTTCGCATCCGCCGGCACCTGGGCCACCTCGCGGAAACGCGCCACCTCCTCCGGCGTCGCCTGCTCGCCCGGATACTTCGGCCCCGCCCCGCGCAGCCGCACCACCGACTTCACCAGGTCCCGCACATCCTTGAAGTTCGCCGCCGTATCCGCATACGCCGCGTGCTCCGCCCCCAGCCGCGTGTGCCATCCCTCCACAAAGGTCCCGTCCGGATTCACCAGCGCCTGCGGTGCCTCACCAACAGCACCACCACCCGTTCCTCCAGCTACCGGCACCTCGCCCGCCATCTCAGCAAATACCATCCGTGTCGTGTTCATCGTCATCATCATTCCGTTCGTTCAGAAACCCAAATCCCTACAACTACTACCCAAGCAGTAATTTCACTCTCTTCAAAAATCAGTTCATCAGAAAATCAGTCCAATCAGCGATCCCCAAGCCCGAAGCCACCCATCCGCGCTTCTTCAAAATCAGCGCCCTCAGCGAAATCTGCGGTTCAGCCCCGCCCTACCCCAAAAGCTCCCCGTCTAGCGTCTTGCGTCCTCAAGTCTAGCGTCTCCCTACCGGCCCCTTCTCCTCCGGCCCCTCCCCCAGCTCCCGGACCCAGCGCTCGATGTCCAGGATCACCGACCGCCGCCCGTCCCGGAAAGCCGCCGCATGCGTGTCGAACACCCCGCCCTTTCCCGGCAGAAAGCACGGCGAGTTCGTCGCCGCCGCCGCATGCAGCAGCCCCAGCACCCGCCGGCCCGCCTCATGCCCGAAGCAAGCCCGCACATCCTCCAGATTCCGCCGCAGCCTCTCCCCCTCCGCCTCTCGTTTCTCGTCTACTCTCATAAAAATCGTCAGTTAACCTTCCTCCCAGCTTAGCCATTTGATGGAAGATGGAAGATGGAAGATGGAAGATGGCGGATCAAAGCCCGCCATCCGCCATCCGCCATCCACCATCCACCATCCACCGATCACCCCTGCTGCTGCCCCATCATCTGCTGCACCTTCTCAATCCCCCCCACGTCTTTGACCGCCTTCGCCGCCTGCGGGATCATCGCCATCTGCTGCTGCTGCGCCCGCGCCTGCTGCAGCGCCGCCATCTCCTCCTCGCTCCGCGTCCAGTTCGCCGGCAGCCCCTTGGCCCGGAAAATCGCCGGCCCCAGCACCTGCACATTCACGAAGTCCAGCGCCGTCGGGTCGATGCTCGCCAGCGGCCGCAGCACATTGAAGCAATCCGTCAGATTCGCCAGCTGACTTTGCTCCAATGCCAGCGCCATCGCCGAAGTATATTCCACATTCGGCTCATCGATCACCCGGCCCGCTCCCGTCTGCTTGACCACAGCCGGCGGTGGCGGCGGCATCTCCCCCTGCTGCAGTAGCAGCGCAAACGAGCGCCGCAGGATCGGTCCCAGGAACTCCCGGGTGAGGTTGGCGAAGATCGGGTGGAAAAGCTCCCGCGACTCCGTCACCAGCGCCCGCACCTCCGTCGCCGTCGTATCCCCGCGCAGGTTCGAGATCGAGTTGAACAGCGGCACAAAGAACGCCTCCTCGATCGCCTTGCGCTTGTCCCCCGCCCGGTCTTTCCCCACATCGTAGCGCCCGCCCGTCAGCCACTCCCGCGGCATCGCCCCCTCGCCCTGCGTCGGGTCCCAGCACGTCAGCCCGCTGGCCGCGAAGTCGATGTCCCCCTTCAGTGCCCCGGTATACAGCACCCGCGGAAAGGCCGCCGTCTCCGCCTGCACATCCAGCATCTCCTCCAGGTGATTCGCCTGGTTCGCCTCCGGCAGCGCCAGCATCGCCGGACTCCACCCATACGGCGAGTCCACCGACAGCTCCCAGCGCGACACCGCCACCGGAAAGGAATCATACCCGCTCTCCGACAGCACCACCTTCTCCGGCGCATACACGATGTAGCTCGCATACGCCTTGTTCAGCGCATCCAGCTTGCGCGGATCCCGGTCATGCCGCGGACAGATGTGGTGCCGCAACTCCAGCAACTGCTGCCGCTGCGCCGGATCGTCATGCATCTTCAGGATCGACGCCGGGATCCGCTCGCGCGGAAATGCCGACACGATCTGCGCCGGCGTCCAGCGGAAGGTCCGCGACAGCGTGTCCACCTCATCGTTGTCATTGTTCGCGATCGAGTAGCTGCCCACCGGATACGACCGGAAATGCAGCCCCCGCCCGTGCTTTCCGCCCACGATCTCCGTCGCCGCCACCCCAAAGGCTCCGCGGTCCAGGTAGTGCTGGAAGGCCCGGTTGTAGAAGTTCGAGTCATACAGCTTCCGCGTCAGCCGCTCGCTGCAGCGCAGATACCAGTCCAGCGCCGCCGCGTCCTCCGCCAGATCCTCCGGCGGGCGTAGTACGAACCAGCGCGCCCCCATCGGCGTGATGCGGCTGGCCTGGCCCTGCGCCAGCGTCCGGTTCGAGCGCATCGCCGTCCCGTCGAAGTTCTCCGCCACCCGGTCCGTATCCGGCCCCTGCGTCGAGTTCCGCCGGCTGATCTGCCCCTGGCTCGGGTTCACCACATCCGCCAGCCGCTGCCACTTCGCCTCCCACGGCGCGCGGATTCCGTCCAGCACCTGCGCCTCCGCCAGCAGCTGCTCCACCACCTCCTTCTCGGACCGCTGCGGCCGCTCCCCTTCTTCTCCTGATCTACCAGAATTCTCGTAATTCATCATCAAATATCTACTTCCCCCGTGTTGAACCACCCCAGAGCTTCGCCGCATGCTTGCCAAGTGGCTGACACGTCCCGTGGCTGCTCTCAAAGCCCACGGCCGCCGGCCGCACTTCAAGCCCTCCCGTCTTCCGTCTCTACCCCAGCGTCGACTTCACCCCCACCGGCATCGCACTCACATCCGGCGCCAGGATCGTCTTGGAAAAATCATACGCCCGGTTCTGCCGGCGCCGCGCTTCCTCTGCGATCCGCGCCTGGTCCGGACCCGTAGCCTGTGCGACCGGCGCCGGGATCGGCGCTTTTGGTGGTGACGATGAACTCATGTCCGCGCACCATCCCCGATCCCCGCCCGTTTCCGCCATTGTGGGATGCGCAAAGCCCGGCCCATTTCAAACACTTGCAGCAAATCCTGCGTAAATATCTCCGCGTCGTTTCATTCCCTCTTTTCCGTTCCCTCCATCCCTCTATCTTCACCGCCATGAAACCGGCGGACCGCTCTTCCCCCCTGCGCACTCTCCTGCGCCTGTTCGCGCTCGCGACCCTTTTCTCCGTTGCCTCCGCCAACGTCCAGTCCACCCACTGGTACCGCATGGGCGAGGGCTACCCTCCCGCCACGGTCGGCAGCCCGCTGACCACTCTGCGGGACAGCGTCGGAACCGCCGACCTCACCTCGGCGGCCCTGCCAGCGACGGCTTCCGACCTGACTCAGCCCACCCAGAACACTGGCGTCCCCAGTAACCGCAGCCTGCTCGCTCCCGCCGCGGGCTTCTCCGCGACCGGCCCGCTGCTCTCGACCGACACGGAGGAGTTCGGCTTCGAAATCTGGATCCGCCCCTCTGCCATCACCGGCACCCGCTTCATCGCGGCCAATGGCACCCCCGGTGTCGATGGCTGGGACCTCTCTCTCGTCGAGGGCAGGATCACCGCCCGCTGCGGCGCCACGATCCTGACCGGCCCCAGGGTTCAGCTGAACGTCTGGCTCCACGTCAGCCTGGTCCGCTCTGCCGGTGTTACCACCCTTTACAGCGATTACGCCTTTGCCTCCGGCGCCTTTCCGAACGTCACCTCCA
>JAQGPE010000239.1 GCA_028293225.1 Akkermansiaceae bacterium
TTCCGGTGGATGCGCCGCAGCAGTTCGTGCCGGATCATCGATTTGCTGGACGCCATGACCTCGCTATCAGCCAGCGCCTTTTCGTAGTCCGACCGGGCGTTTTCTTCGCCGCGCTGCAGCGCCTCCATGGCGGAATCCGGCCCGAACAGGTTCTCGATACCCTGGAGCGCTTTGGCATAGAGGCCCCAGGCGCCGGTTTCCTCGCGCGGGACCCCTCCCATGTCGGAGATGTTCTCCCTCAGCCTCTCCGCGGACGCAAAGTGGTGATTGCGAATCCGTTCAAGTTCCGAGGCAGGCTTGCCGTCATACTTGTCGATGACTTCCGTGTAGGTTTCCAACGCCGACAACTCCCCCTTGAGGAGGTTATTGCAGACCTGGATACAATGATCGTTGATCGCATTCATGGTAGTGTCGGGGGGATGGCCCTCTAACGCAGTCCAAGTGCCAAACATTCATATACCCAAAATCGGACACAAACAATCATTTGATCGATTCCTTTCAGGGATTTATGCAATCCGCGGCGTTACAAATGTTTGCACATTGCCCGATTCACATCCCGGATCATTCACCGCATGGATGCCCGCCATCGGAAGAAGCGATTGGCCGTCAGAGGCCATTTCATGGATGGTATGCCCAGCCAACTGCCCACCCCATGGAACTTTACCAGCTTCGCACCTTCCTCGCCGTCGCCGAGGAGGAAAACCTGACCCGCGCCGCGGAGAAGCTTTTCACCAGCCAGCCCGCGGTCAGCGCCCAGGTCAAATCGCTGGAAGACGAATTGGGGGTCCGCCTCTTTGACCGCGGCACCAAGGGCATGAAGCTGACCCGTCCCGGCGAAGCGCTGCGCGAACAGGCCCGCAAGATCGTCGATGCCGCCCGCGATTTCAAACACAGCGCGGAAAGCCTGCGCGGCTCGGTCTCCGGCGAAATCGTCTTCGGCATCAATAACCGCCCGGAAATCCTCAAGCTGATGCAAATCCTGCGCAGCCTCACGGAAGAACACGCCGGCCTCTGCTATCAGTTGGTCAATGGCAGCAGCGGCGTGATCCTGCAGGGCATCGAGGACGGCACCATCTCGATCGGTTTCTTCGAAGGCCCCTGCGACAACCCGAAGGTCGTCTACGACACCCTCGACATGATCGAGTTGTGCATCGCCGCTCCCATCGCCTGGGCCAAGGAACTGGAGCAGCCCGATTGGAAACTCCTGGAGTCCAAGCCGTGGATTTTCACCTCCCAGCAGTGCTCCTACTCCCGGGCGATTCAAGCTTTCAGCGAGCAGCAGGGCTTGCAGCTCAACCAGCGCTTCCGGGTCAATGAAGACCTCACCGTCCTCAATCTGGTCGCCGAGGGCCTCGGACTCACGCTTACCGCCCGCAGCCAGGTCGAGGCCAACGGCTTCCAGGATCAGATCGTCCTGCTCCCTCACTTCCGCGCCAGCATTCCTCTCAACATCGCCTTCCTGGCCGCAAATGCCGCCGATCCCGCCATTCGCGCCGTCCACGAACACGTCCTGCGCGCCTGGAACAAACCGGTCAACACCCCGGCTCCGAATCCTGCGCCACCGCTGCGCTCCATCCGGCCCGCCAGTCCTTCCAGCCGAACCAAGCCTTTCCGGTCATGACCCCCACCCTACTCTCTCCTGAAGCGCGCGGCCAAAGGCGTCCCGCCGAACCACAGACCGTTTCTCTCGCCGCGCGGCGGACCTTCTCCCACCCGGTCGCCGCGGAGACCTACATCCGCCTCCGCCACGCCGGCGGCGAAGGTCATTTTTGGGTCACGTTCGAGGGCCAGACAACCGACCACGTCCTCTCGTCCGGCCAATCCCTCCAGTTCACCGGCCCCGGTTTGCTGGTGGTGGAAGCCTTGCAAGCCGCGGCACGACTCCGGATTGATTGATCCCGGCCACTCCAGCTTGTGAAATATTTCACAAACGGCTTGAGAGCCGGCCCGCCGCGGCCCATCTTTCCGCCGAGCCACTATGGTCAGCGAATCCCTCCAGACCGCGCATGCTTCCTACGATTCCAAAATCGAAGGGAACATCATCTTCACCCGCGTCGATGCCGCGATCAACTGGATGCGCAAGAACTCCCTCTGGCCGATGCCGATGGGTCTTGCCTGCTGCGCGATCGAACTGATGGCCACGGCTTCCAGCCGTTTCGACATTTCCCGCTTCGGCGCTGAAGTCATGCGCTTCTCGCCACGCCAGAGCGACGTGATGATCGTCGCCGGCACGGTGACCTACAAGATGGCCCTGGCCGTCAAGCGCATCTGGGACCAGATGCCGGAGCCGAAGTGGTGCATCGCCATGGGCGCCTGCGCTTCCAGCGGTGGCATGTATCGCAGCTACGCGGTGCTCCAGGGCATCGACCGCCTGATTCCCGTCGACGTCTACATCTCCGGTTGCCCGCCACGTCCCGAAGCCCTCATCGAAGGCCTCATGAAACTGCAGGCCAAGGTGGACATGCAGCCTTCGCTCTCCCAGCAGAAGAAGGAGTTCATCGAAGACCTTTCCTGATCCTTTCCATGTCCGCAGCCCAGGATATCGATACCCTGACCTCCCGTTTCAGCTCCGGGGTCCTGACCTCCCGTGAGTTCCGTGGAGAACACACTCTTCTGGTAACGCTTGACGCGCTCCATGACGTGCTCGCCGCCGCCAAGGCCGATCACGGCTACGAGATGATCATCGACATCTCCAGCCTCGACTTTTTCGGCGAAGACCCCCGCTTCGAGATGGTCTACGAACTCGCCACGCTGGATGACTCCAAGCATTTGCGGGTGAAGGCCAAGGTCTCCGAGGACGAGGAAGTCCCGACCGCGACGGACATCTGGCTCGGCGCCGACTGGCACGAGCGTGAAGTCTACGACATGATGGGCATCCGCTTCAGCGGTCACCCGAATCTCAAGCGCATCCTGATGTGGGAAGGCTATCCCTTTTACCCACTGCGCAAAGACTTCCCGCTGGCAGGCCGCCCGAGCGAAATGCCGGACGTCGCCTTCACCGGCATCGCCCCTCTCGAAGGCGGCCCGTTCGTCACCTCTCCCGGCACCACGGAAGTGGTCAAACGCGAGCCCCGCGCCCGCGTCGTCGAGTAAATCCTGCTTGCCGTTCAGCTCTGTTAGTCCAGATTCCTTCCAGCCCGATCACGCGCCCTTCTTATGGAAAATCCGTTCGACCCAGGACGGATGCGCGAGCGCTGGAAGTGGATTGGCTCCGATTTCCGTGATGCCCGCGCGACGCAGATCCTGGTTGGGTTGATCGTCGTCGCTCACATCGCTCTCTCGCTTGGAGGCGGCGATACCCTGGACGCCGCCTATCTCTTCGGCGGTCTCTCCCGCAGCAGCCTGATGGCCGGGCACGTCTGGCAATTGCTCAGCTATGGCTTTCTCCACGCCAGCCCGCTGCATCTCCTGCTTAACACGCTGGCCCTGCTGATGGCCGGGCTTCAGTTGGAGCGCATTGTCGGATTCAAAGGCCTGCTCCGCATCTTCTTCGCCGGCGTATTGGCCGGAGGCATCGCCCACGTCGCCCTGCAACCGGCAGCCCAGGCCGATCTGACCCTGGTCGGGGCGTCAGGAGGCATCGCGGCGATCTTCTTCTGGCTGATCACCATGTCGCCGGACGCCCGCAGCCGCTTCATTCCCCTGAGTTGGAAGAATCTCGGCCGCCTCTTTCTCGCCGCTCAGATTCTGCTGGTGGCCAGCCTCTGGCTACCGGCCGCCAAGGCCGCGACTCCGGCGGGCGCGAACGAACCAGCCGCTATCCAGGTTGGCCATGCCTGCCACCTCGGTGGCTCGCTGGCCGGCTGGCTCCTGGCCCGCCGCCTTCTCCGGCCCACGGTGACGCGCAAGCAACTCGAGAGCCAGCGCGCCAAGCGGGAAGCCCGCCTGGCCAAGGAGCGGTCCTAAGAACGCGCGATCAGGCGCAACCGCAGCCGCAGTCGGCTTCCTCTTCCACCGCACAAGCCGGGCTCAGCGGACGGTCGCCTTCAACTCCAGGAGCGCTCATCGCCGGGTTCGGCTGCTGGGTTCCCAAACCGAGCTTGGAAAGAAGCTCGCGATCCTTTTCGACTGCCGGATTTTTCGCCGTCAGCAGCTTGTCGCCGTAGAAAATCGAGTTGGCGCCAGCAAAGAAGCACAGCGCCTGGGTCTCGTCGGACATGCGGGTGCGGCCGGCGGAAAGGCGCACCTTGGCCTTCGGCACCGCGATGCGCGTCACGGCAATCATTCGGACCACATCGAAGGCATCGACCGGATCCTTGCCCGCCATCGGCGTGCCCGGCATCGGCATCAGCGAGTTGATCGGCACGCTTTCCGGCTGCGGATTGAACTCGGAAATGACCTCCAGCATTTTCAGCCGGTCATCATTCGTTTCACCGAGGCCCAGGATCCCGCCGCAGCACACCGACATTCCAGCGTCCTGCACGTTGCGGATGGTCCGCAGGCGG
Organism: Akkermansiaceae bacterium; assembly: GCA_028293225.1. Lineage (GTDB taxonomy): Bacteria > Verrucomicrobiota > Verrucomicrobiia > Verrucomicrobiales > Akkermansiaceae > Haloferula. Next base: position 4,446 of record JAQGPE010000239.1, read on the forward strand.
TCTTCGTAGGTGTGGGTGGTGACGATGTTCGGGTAGTGCTCCGGCGAAGTGTCCAGGTTGTGGTTGTAGGCGGTGACGCCCGCTTCCTTCAGAGCCTTCGCTTCATCGGGGCCAAGCTCGCCGAGGGTCACACAGACTTCCATGCCGAGCGAGGAGACATCGCGGACAATGTCCAGCACCTGCTCGAAGCGCTGGGTGCCGCCGCGCACGCCGCGCCAGGCGGCGCCCATGCAGAAACGGGTCGAGCCGGTGTCGCGGGCCGCCTGAGCTCGCACCATGATCTGGTCCTTGCCCATCAGGCGCTCGCTTTCGACCCCTGACTTGTAGCGGGCCGACTGGGCACAGTAGGAGCAATCCTCGGAACAGCCGCCGGTCTTGATCGACAGCAGCGTGCACAGCTGGATTTCACCTTCCGGCCAATTCGCCTGATGGACGGCGCGCGCCTGCTGGATGAGATCGAAGAAAGGCAGCGAATGGAGGCGCTTGAGTTCGGCGAAGAGCATGGTCTGAGAAAATGAAACCGGGGCAGAAAGATTGGGATTTCAGGGAAACCGGGCAAGGAGCTTATCGCACCCAGTCTTCACCGAGCGGCAGCTGGCCCTTGCCCACCACCGTGTAGTCGGTCTTGCCCATCGCGCCTTCCAGCTTGGTGCCGAAGGCGCTCTTCCAGTTGCCGCTCATGCTCTCAGCCGTGTGACAGCCCCAGCTTTTGCAGTAGGAATTCTTGGCGAAGATCGAGCTCTTCACTTTCGGCAGATCCTTCTCATGCAGGCCGGCCGTGCAGGCGCCCATGATCAGATTGCCGTAGTCGAGCATGAAGCAGTGGCTGTTGGAGTGGCCGAAGTAGTCAAAGGTGGTCACCGAGCCGCTGGGGCGGGCATTCAACGAGGAAATCAGCGACGAGGTGCTGTCGACCCACACCAGGCTGATGTTCCGCTTGCGGGCGATGTCGCCGATCCAGGTCGTGTAGGGCTGGCGATCCTCCGCGCCGCGCTCCTGATACCCGGGACGGTAGACCATCCAGACGATCTGTTCATTGCCCGGGTAGGCCTTGCGGATCTCATCCATCCGCAGCGTGGAGGCGCGGACGAAGTTCGCCCACCAGCGGTCATGCTGGTCCTGCGGCACGCGCAGATCCTCGAATTTCCTCATTGCCGGGCCACCGGTGAGGATCACGTGATCGGCCGAAGCCACCGAAATCGTAGAAACGAGAGCCAGCAGCGCGAGTCGTAGCGGACGAACCATGCGGGGAATTGTAGGGATGCGCCGCCCGCTGGCAAGGGAGGAGAAGG
>JAQGPE010000274.1 GCA_028293225.1 Akkermansiaceae bacterium
TTATCCCTACGAAGAGGACTGGCCTGCCGCTCGGCGACATGGACGACAACCAGCGCGCGGCGGCGATGAAGCTCCTCGACGCGGCGCTGAGCGACAAGGGGAAGCTCAAGGCCACCGAGATCATGACGCTGGAAAGTGTGCTGCGGGAAATGGAGAACAATCCCGGCCGGGTGCCCACGAACTACTTCGTCTCGATCTTCGGCACCCCGGGCGATGCCAAGGCCTGGGGCTGGAAATTCGAAGGCCACCACCTGGCTCTTAATTATACCATCATAGGCGGCAAGGACATCGCCGTGACTCCTTCCTTCATGGGCTCGAACCCTGCCGAAGTGCGGGCCGGCGATCATAAAGGCCTGCGGGTGCTGGCCGCGGAGGAGGACCTTGCGCGGGCGCTGCTGCTGACCCTGGTGGAGGCCGGGAAAAAGGAGGTGGTATTCAGCGAGAAGGCGCCAGGCGAGATCCTGACCGCCGAGAACCGCGTCGCGACGGTGCTGGACCCGGTCGGGATCCCAGCCTCCGACATGACGGAAGAGCAGAAAAAAGGCCTTCGCCAGCTGATTTCCGAATACACTGGCCGCAACCGCAAAGATCTGTCCGACGCGGACCTGGCCCAGATCGACAAGGCGGGCTTCGACAAGATTCGCTTCGGCTGGGCGGGCGGGCTGAAGCCGGGCGAAGCCTACTACTACCGCATCCAGGGACCAACTTTTCTGATGGAATCGGCGAATGTTCAGAACGAAGCCAACCACATCCACGCCACCTGGCGGAGCTTCGACAATGACTTCGGCCGCGATTTCCTGGGCATGCACTTCCAGCGCCACGAGGCGGAGAAGGCCGGCCAGTAAATCAGCCCGGGCAGGAACCTGCTCCCCAGAGCACAAAGTCGACCTTCGGGATGGCGGCCTCGGCGAGTTCCTCGACCGTGCCTTCCTGGTGCTGGCACCAGTCCAGCGCAGCGCCGCAGATCGCCCAACTCGCCATCGTGGCGCGCAGGGCGGCGTCACGGCCGGTCACCTCATGCTTGGCCATCGCCTGGATCAGGAAGTCCCCGACCATTTCACGGGTGCGGGCTTCGGCGATCGGCTGGAACTGCTTGCGGTGGGCATCGCAGCCGCGGCGGAGCTTCACGAAGAAATCGCAGACCGCGAGGATCATGCGGCGCAAGCCGTCGCGGCATGGCATGGCGCCGGTCATGCGGGCATCGAGAACCGCTTGGAAATCGTCACCGATCATGCTTTCCAACAAAGCGAACTTGTCGGTGAAGTGCTTGTAGAAGGTCGCCCGGTTCAGCGTGGAGCGCTTGGTCACGTCCGCCACGCTGATGTCTTCAAAGCGTTTTTCGCCAAGGAGTTCCACAAAGGCCCCATACAGAAGCTGCCGAGTCCGGATTACCCGGGGGTCGGTGGCTGTCGTGTCGTGCATCTTGGGCAGTGTATTCGACTCTGTCGTAACATCACGCTTTTTTTCGCGACACCCGTTGACAAAACAACACCCGTCGCCAAAATGTCGACGTCCGCTGCCTGCGGGCACTCACATCTCATCCATCTGAAACCATGAGCACCTCCAAAGATCTGACCAAGGAAGCCCCGACCAGCCCACGGACCCGCATCGGCGGCTACGCCATCCTCGGCCGCGCCGCCGACAAGGGCCGCGCCGTCCTCGCCGGCACCCAGGGCGAATTCCACTTCGCCTGCCCGCTGGACATGATGCTGTTCGACTTCAAAGGCGTGAAGGCCGACGACGTGAAGCAGCTCCTGGCCGACGGCAAGAGCACCGACGAAGTCGCCGCCTGGCTCGATGCCAACGGCGAGCCGAAGACCGAAGAAGAGAAGAAGGCCTGGAGCGACGGCGTGGAAAGCGCCCGCCCCTACGACAATCCTGAGAAAAAGGAGTGGTTCGAAGGCGCCTGTGCCGAAGCCAAGTGCGATCCGGCCACCAGCACGCTGTTCGACTACCTCGACGCGGACGACAAGACGACCTTCGCCGCCGCCTGATTTTTAGCCCTGTAGTTGCAAGATGACAAAGCCCCGCTGGAGCGATCCGGCGGGGCTTTTTTCTGGCGGCGGAAATTCGCCCAAAATATTTTGCGATTTCATGTCCGCGCCATGGGGGTGGGGGCTGATCATAGGTAGAGGATATGACGGCTACCGATGAACAACTGCTGAGAACCTTTGCCAGCGGGCGCAGCGAGGCGGCTTTCCGGACCTTGGCGGAGCGGCATCTGGGACTGGTCTTTCACACCGCGCTGAGGCGGACCGGCCGCCGTCCGATGGCCGAGGAGATTTCCCAGAACGTGCTGTGCGCGATGGCGAAAAAGGCCGGCGCGCTGGCGGAAAACGCCGCCGCACTACCCGGCTGGCTGCACCGCGCAACCCTCTTCGAATGCACCATCGCCATGCGCAAGGAAGCCTCTCAACAGCGTCGCAAGCAGCTCCAGCACCCGGACGATCTGCCCTTCACTGCCGCCAAGGAAGAGCCAGCCGCCCACTGGCAGCGGGCGCTCCCCCACCTCGATCGTGCGCTGGATGCCCTTCCCGACTCGGATCGGCAGGTGCTGCTACTGCATTTCTATGAGCGTCAGCCATTCCCCCGCATCGCAGCTCAGCTCGGGCGCTCCGCCGCGGCAGTTCAGAAGCAATCCGTGCGGGCGCTCGAAAAGCTCGCCAAGGCGCTCCGGGCGAAAGGCGTAGCGGCCAACAGCGTGGTTCTGGCCACCGGCCTTGCCACGGAATCGGCCAAGGCGTCCCCCCTCTCCCTGTTGCCCGGGATTTCCAAGACCGCTCTGGCAGGGAGCGGAGGTCTAAGCACCGGAGCCCGGATGGCGATGATCTTTTCCTCTCACCCGAAAGCCGCCATTTTCTGCGGGTTGCTGATGCTGGCACTGCCATTGGCCGCCCAGTACGGGGAGATCGCGACAACCAGAAGGGAGCTGGCGGAGCTGCGGGCCGGGGCTTCATCTACGACATCCACCGCCGCTTTGGGTCGCAGGCCCGCCCGCGACCGCGCCCACGATAGCTCGGTCAGCGGCAGCCTGGATCTGGTG
>JAQGPE010000276.1 GCA_028293225.1 Akkermansiaceae bacterium
GAATTCATTACTTTGTGTGGCAAAGTTAAAGCTCGCAGAGAACCGGCAAAGATTTGAACGACGCCTCACTTTGCAAAACAAAGTGAACGTGGCAATCCGAATTCGCGGGAAAAATTCAGAGCCCTCGACGGCACCCGCCGCTCAGAAGGCGTAAGTCGCCGAGAGGTAGAAATTCCGGCCCGGCGCGGTGAGGCGGTCCGTCACGGAACCCGCCTGGCCGCCGAAGGTGTCGAGACCCAGGTGCCCGCCACTGCGGCGGACCGTGCCCCAGTTGTAGTATTCCTCGTCAAAGATGTTGTTCAGGCCGGCATTCAAGGTCAGGCCCTCGACCGGCCTCCACCAGGCGACCAAATCGAGGGTGAACCAGGAGGGCGGATGGAACATGCGGCCGTTCATGGTCGTGTCGTCGGTGCGGGTCACCGCCGCCGTGTAGGTGCCCAACAGGCGGGACCCGTATTTGCCATTCACGTCCTCGTAGCCGATCCAGCCGACCGTCTTCCATGGCTCGACGGTGTTGATCGGCTTGTTCTTGGTCTGGTTCTCGCCATACGCCCTGCCGGTGTTCAGACCGAGCCGCCATTCCTCCAGGCCCTTGAAGGTGTCGCCGACGTTCCATTCACCACTCGCTTCGAAGCCGTAGATGATCGCTTCGCCGACGTTCTCGGTGGAGGAAAGCACGGTGCCGTCCGGCAGCCTGCTGACCGGCACGTTGCTCTCGATGAAGTCGGTGTATTTGGTGAAGAAGCCCTCGATCGCGAAACGCCCGGGCGTCGACTCGCCCTTGTAGCCGAGCTTGAAGGCATGGCTCATCTCCTCGTGGAGTTCGGGATTCGGCACGGTGATCTCCTGGTAGCCACCGGACGGGTGGTCGAAGATCATGGTCAGTTCCTCCGCGGTGGGATTGCGGATGCCCATGCCGTAACCCGCGTAGAGACGCGTGGTCTTGGAGGTCTCGTACATCAGGTCCAGCCGCGGCGAGATACTCATGTTGTCGTAGCCGCTGGTCGGCTTCAGGCCGGTGCCGAGCAGGGCGGAAAGCCGGTCGACGTAGTCCTGGGTCAGGCTGGCGTCGATCTCGTGGTAGTCCCAGCGGATCCCCGGGGTGGCGGTGAAGCGGCCGAGTTTCATTTCATCCTGCACGAACAAGCCGATCCGGTTGGTCTCCGATGGCGCGAAGGAAATGCGGTCGGAGACGGTGGTCTGGGTCGAAACGATCGGCAGGCCCCCGTCCGGGTTCGGCAGGATCAACCCGTCGGTCTCGATGCGGTTGAACTGGTTGCTCGATTTCTCCTGCGAGACGTCCACGCCTGCGAGCAACTGGTGATGCACGCCCCCTAGATCGAGCTGGCGGCGCGCGATCGAGGTGAAGCCATAGATTTCGGTTTCGAAATCGATGCGCTGGCGGCGGTTGCGACCCTCGGTCGAGTCGATACCCCATTCCTCCGGGAAGCCCGTCAGGCGGCGCGGGTTCGTGCTCAGGTTGCGGCTGGAATTGCTGGAATCCTGCCAATAGAGATGGGTGTCGAGGCCGTCGATCCAGCTGCTTTTCACCGGCTCATAGGTCCAGTTCAGGCTGACGCGCTGACGTTCGACGCCCTGCCAGTTTTCGATGCCCTTTTTGAAGATGCTGAATAGCGCGATCGACGGATGCAGGGCGCTGCGCATGTCGGCATCCATACTACGCTCATAGTTTTCGAACGTGAGCAGAAAGCGATGCTCGCCGAAGGTGTAGCCCGCCTTGGCCAGCCAGGCCTGGCTGTGCATCTGCATCGGGTCCGGCGGCGTGTTGCCATTGTTCGCCGTTTCCTGGCCCTCGCGGCCGGCGTAGACCAGCAGCAGGTCGAAATTGTTCTGCTTCAGGGCGCCTCCGTACTGCCAGGCGGTGCCCTCATTGCGGGAGAAATACTGGTTCCGCGCGATGCCGCCCCAGTTCTTGTTCCCCAGCAGATCGCTCGCTTCCAAGGTCTTCATCGAAACCATGCCGCCGAGCGCGTCGCTGCCGTAGAGCGCGCTGGCACCGCCCTTCAGCACCTCCACCAACTGGAACATGGACGGGTCGAAATAATCGCGGCCCATGCCGCCCGCGCCGGTTTCCGCACCGGCGTCGAAGGAGGTCGAGACATACTCCGGTGGCTGGCGGATGCCGTCGACCTCGACGCCCACCCGGTTGCCTTCGGTGCCGCGGATGTTGAAGCTGCTGGAGCCGGAGGCGGCATAGGCGACCGCGCCATCGCCGGTGGTCATGTCAAAGGGCACCACCACGGTCGGATCATACTTCACGATGCCGCCGAGGTCCTGGGCGCCAGTTCTCTGCAACTCCTCACGGCTGACGCTGGTGACGGTGCCGGAGGTATCCAGCCAGGTCTGCTTGGTGCGGGTCGCGACCACCACCATTTCGGAAAGGTCCGCGACCACGCTGCCCTCGGCGGGCTGGGAATCGGCCGTCGTTGCCGCCGCATCGACGGCCGGTTCCGTTTTCCGGTCCTTCGCTTCCGGCTCGCCATAAGCAGCGGGGTGGAAGGTCAGAAAAGCGAGCATCCAGCCGAGTCCGGCGCCGCGGAAAGGGCGAGTCTTGTGAGTCATGAGGAGGAGTATGGGGAAGGCCCAAGAGGCCTTGGGGAAGAAGAAGAGGGCGCTGTGAGACAGGCTCGATCAGCGGCTGATCTGGAGCCGCATCATCCGGCTGCCGGACGCATCCGTCGTGCGGTCGTCGCCGACGTGAATGTAGGTCTTGTCGGTCGAGGCCACGCTGCTGACCTGGGTCGCTCCGGCGCCCTGCCAGGTCCACGCGGCGGCGCCAACCTTCGTCGCAACCGTGGTCCAGGCGACCAGGTCGCTGGTGGTCTGGACCTTGTAGGTGATCTCGGTGGGAACCGCCGCCGGGATGGAGAAGT
>JAQGPE010000288.1 GCA_028293225.1 Akkermansiaceae bacterium
AGGATCTCCGTCACCCGCCCGCCGCCCCGCGGATCGACGCCCTCGGCTGCCAGCAGGGGACGCTCGTAAAAACCCTTCACATAGGCCAGTTCCGGCTCCAGCAGCAGCGGCCCCACCGTCCCGAGCACAAAGCGCGGGTGGATGTTGCCGATGTCCCCGTCGACGAAGCTCAGGATGTCGCCGCTTAAATGGTGCACCGCCTTCCACAGGTTCTCGCCCTTGCCCATGCGCTTGCCCTGAAACGGCAGGATCTCACTGGCCAAAATCACCTCAGCCCCGGCCTCCGCCGCCAGCGCCCGCGTCCGGTCGCTCGACCCGGAGTCGATCACCACCAGCTCATCGAGCAGGGAATGCCGCACCACCAGCTCCTCTCGCAGGATCGAGACCACCCGCGCGATCGTGCCCTCTTCGTTCAGCGTGGGAATGCACAGCGAAACCTTCAGCCCCAGCGACTCCTTCAGCCGCACCATGGTCGCCGTATCGGCAAAGTCGCGGTGGTGAAAGCTGCGGATCGTCTCAGGCATCGCGCCAAACAAGCCCCGCAATGCCGCTCTTGGCAAACCGCTTCGCCGCTCCGTCTCAAAACAAATCCGGCCAACCCGCCACGACGGATCGGCCGGATCGCAAAAACCAGATTCCCTGCCTTGAATCCGAAAATCCGCAAATCTGTGACCCATTGGCCCGAAGTCCGGAGGTGAGCCGGAGCCACCTCCAAAACGTTGCGCCCTTTGCGTCTCAATTTCCGGCTCAATCAGGCCACCTGGAACGCCGCCGCCTGTTCCGGCGTCAGCTCGATCACCTGCCACGGCAGGCCGTGCAGGTTCAGGTCTTCCATGAAGCCATCGGGATCGTGCTGCTCCATGTTCCACACGCCTGGCTTGTTCCAGTTCTTCTCCAGCATCTGCTTGGCGCCGATCATCGCCGGGACCCCCGTGGTGTAGGAAATCGCCTGGCTGCCGACTTCCGCGAAGCAGGCCTCGTGGTCGCAGATGTTGTAGATGTAGATCGCCTTCGGCTGGCCGTTCTTCACGCCGGTGATGACGTTGCCGATGCAGGTCTTGCCCTTGGTCGTCTGGCCCAGTTCGCCCGGGTCCGGCAGCACGGCCTTCAGGAACTGCAGCGGGATGATTTCCACGCCCTGATAAATGACAGGATCGATCCGGGTCATGCCGACGTTATGCAGCACTTCCAGGTGCTTCAGGTAGTTCTGGGAGAACGACATCCAGAACTGCGCCTTTCTGATCGTCGGGATGTGCTTCACCAGCGACTCCAGCTCCTCGTGATACATCCGGTAGATCTCGTAGGTGCCAACTCCGTCCGGACAGGTGAAGGACTGGTGCTGCGACATTGGCGGCGTTTCGACGAAGGCACCGTCCTCGAAGTGACGGCACTCGGCGGTCACTTCGCGGATGTTGATCTCCGGGTTGAAATTGGTCGCGAAGGCCTTGCCGTGGTTGCCGCCGTTCACGTCGATGATGTCCAGGGTGTGGATCTCGTCGAAGTGGTGCTTCAGCGCCCAGGCGGTGAAAATATTCGTCACGCCCGGGTCGAAGCCGGAGCCCAGCAGCGCGGACAGCCCGGCCTGCTGGAATTTCTCCTCATAGGCCCACTGCCAGGAGTACTCGAACTTGGCGACGTCCTTCGGCTCGTAGTTGGCGGTGTCCAGGTAGTCCACCCCGGCTGTCAGGCAGGCGTCCATGATCGTCAGGTCCTGGTAGGGCAGGGCCACATTCACCACCAGCGTCGCACCGGTCTTGCGGATCAGCTCGGCGGTCTGGACGGAGTCGTCGGCGTCCACCTGGGCGGTCGCGATTTCCCGGCCGGTGCGCTTTTTGACCTCGGCGGCGATCGCATCGCACTTCGACTTGGTGCGGGAGGCGAGGGTGATTTCACCGAAAACCTCGGGGACCATGGCGCATTTGTGGGCGACGACGCTGCCAACGCCGCCGGCGCCGATAAGAAGGACTTTGTTCATGGATTCCAGGCGCTAGGGGTGGGGGAAACTGCCCGCGGAGGCAAGGATTTCCGGCAGGCGGAAATGACCTCCGATCGTTTTCGGTTTTTGCCGACAACTTTTAGGCCGTGCGGCGTTTACCTCCCAGTAACGCTATTTCATCAACCCGACGAAATCCTCAATGAAAGTGAGAAATACCCTCCGCCCCCGGGTTTCCCGTGGCTTCACGCTCCTGGAAATGGTCATCGTGCTCGGCATCATCGCCCTCATTCTGGGTGGCGCGATCAGCATGATGGGCAAAATCGGCGAAGGCGCGAAGGTCCAGCGCGTCCGCGGTGACTTCAGCAGCATCGGCAGCGCCCTGAAGATGTACAAGGTCAACAACGGCGTCTACCCTAGCCAGCAGCAGGGCCTCAGGGCGCTCGTCGAGAAGCCTTCCAGCCAGCCCGTGCCACGCGGCTGGACCAAGCTCATGGACGACATGCCAAAGGATCCATGGGGCAGCGACTACGGCTACAAGTTCCCGGGCCGCAAGGACCCGACCGAATTTGAACTGATCAGCATGGGTCCGGACATGCAGGAGGGCGGCGACAACGACTACTCCAGCCAGGATCCTAAGTAATTTGCGATGAAAGTAAGCCGCGGAACCACCACCAACCGGGCAGAGCAGGCCCGCGGCTTCTCTCTCCTCGAGATCGTCATGGTGCTCGTCATCGGGGCGCTCATGATCGGCGGGGCCATGGCCTACATGGTCTTCTCCGGCGATGAGCGCCACCTGAGGAATGCCTCCGGAGACATCGAGATCCTCGCCAAGCGCGCCAGGACCATCGCCATGCTCCAGCAGACCACCTACGCGCTGGTCCTTGACGGACAAGGAGTCCACATGATGCCCCTCGCCGAGGCCATCCAGCCCGTTCAGACAAAAATAGGTAAAAAAGACGACAAAACCATCGTCGCCCAAAACCTCCGCTTCACCCCGATCCACGCGGATTGGACGCCGGATGAAAACGATCACCTTTTCGTGAAACGCTGGGCTTCCGACAGCTGGCAGCCGGCCGACGATCGCACCAGTCACGTCTGGCGCTTCGAGCCGGACGGAATCTGCGAGCCGGTCTCCCTGCGCCTTCAATCCGGCAAGAGCTACATCGAAACGGAATACCATCCTCTGACCGCTGCCGTCCGCTACACCACCATGGAAGCCGCCAAGTAACGCACGATCATGAAATTTCTCCCTCCCCCATCCCACCGGCATCCGCGCGGATTCCTCCTTCTGGAGGTGATCCTCGCCCTGATGATCTTTGGGATCGCGGCGACGAGTTTCGCCGTGGCGCTGCAGAGGACTTCGGACTTGGCGATGGTCTCCCAGCGCGGCCAGAAAATCACCCGTCTGCTGGAAAGCGCCCTCACCGAGGCTCTCTCGATGCCGACCATGGAGGAGAAAACCTCCACGGTGACGGTCGATGAAATGAGCGAGGTCGGCCTGGAGATCGATACCGAGGTCAAGCTGATCCCGGACATGGAGAATCAGGACGGGCAGCTTCTTCAGGACATGTATCTGATCACCGTTTCCGCCCACTGGCTGGAAAATGGGGAATGGCAGCAGCAGCAAGCCTCCACCTGGCGCTACGCCCGCCTTTACCAGCCATGAAGACCGTCGTCTCAGGCTCCCGCCATCATGCGGGCTTCACTCTCCTCGAACTGGTGCTCGCGATGCTGCTGCTGGCGCTGCTGGTGGGGATGATCTTTTCCACCGCGACCACCAACGTCGCGCTCAGCAACGCTGTCATCACCAAACAGAACGAGGAGAGCACGAAAAACGCCTTCCTGGGTCTGATGTCGCGCCAGTTTGCGGGACTGCCGGGCAATACCCGGATGAAGCTGACCTACAAGGATGCCGGAAGTGCGTATCTCTCCGATCTGACTCTTCAGAACGTGCCCCTCGACTTCACCTGGGGCGGGGTCCAGAAGGTGGCGAAGGCGGTCCAGCTCTCCACGGTCCAGAAGCGCAACGGCTTCCTGGACATCGTGCTGAAGTACTACGAGGAGGAGATCATCCAGGACAACGACCATCCGGAGGACAATCCCGACGAGGAGCCCTTCGCGCAGGTCGTGTTGCTGGAAGATGTCAGAGTCTTCGAGTGGCAGGTGCTGAACGGCAGCACGCTGGAGTGGCAGTATGACTGGGATCT
>JAQGPE010000303.1 GCA_028293225.1 Akkermansiaceae bacterium
CCTTCTCAGTCCGCAGGACCTCGCGGCGGTCGATCTGATCCCGGATCTGGTGAAGGCCGGGGTGAAGTCCTTCAAAATCGAGGGCCGCCTGAAGTCCCCCGAATACGTGGCCGCCGTCACCCGCGTCTATCGCAAAGCGCTCGACGCCGCGATCGAGCATGCCCGGTCGCCGGTGACCACGCTCGACCGCTACGCGCTGGAGATGACCTTTTCCCGCGGCCTCAGCTCCGGCTGGCTGGCAGGCACCAACCATCCGTATCTGACCCACGGCCGCTTCGGCAAAAAGCGCGGCCCTCTGCTCGGTGAGATCTCCTATGTCGGCAAGGACTGGATCGAACTCAAGGAACAACCGGAGATCCCGATCCAGGCTGGCGACGGCGTGGTCTTCGACGCCGGTGAAAACCGCGACCTGGAGCAGGGCGCGCGCATCTGGCTGGTCGAGGACAACCGCCTGATCTTCCACCGCACCTACAGCAACGTGAACTTCTCCCGCATCAAGGCGGGGAACACCGTCTACAAGACCTCCGACCCGAAGCTGGATTCGGAGATCCGCAAGTTCTGGCAGGGTGCGAAGCTGCGCGAAGTCAAGCAGGCGCTGCGCTTCACCGCCACCGGCCAGCCGGGCGAGCCGCTGACGATCGGTGCCCGCCTCGGCAGCAGCGAAGCGACTGCCGCCTCCTCGATGCCGCTGCAGCAGGCTGCCAAGCACGCGCTGTCCGCCGAAACGCTGGAAGGCCAGCTCGCCCGCCTGGGTGACACGCCTTACGAGTTCGGCGCGCTGGATTTCCAGGTCACCGGCGAATGCCACATCGCTCTGTCCGAACTCAATCGCATCCGCCGTGATCTGGTCGCAGCGCTGATGGAGCAGGCCGTTGCGCAGCAGCAGCCCGCCACCCCCGCGCCCGGCAGTCACATCCAGCTCTTCCCGGCCCGCGGAGAAATCTCCGAACGCACCCCGTCCCTGTCGGTCCTCTGCCGCTCGCTGGAACAGGTCGAGGCCGCGCTGAAGTACGAGGCTGCTCAGATCTACTGTGATTTCGAGGACCCGCGTCGCTACAAGGAAGCCGTCGAACTCTGCCGCAACAGCACCTCGACCGCGACGAAGATCCTGCTTGCCACCCCGCGTATCCTAAAGCCCGGCGAAAACGGCTACCTCAAGCTGATCGAACGTGCCGGCCCGGATGGCGTGCTGCTGCGCAATCTGGCCGCACTCGACTACTACCGGAACCGTACCGATCTCCTCAAGGTCGGCGATTTCTCGCTCAATGTCGCGAACCCGATCACCGCGAAGCTGCTCCGCGAAGCGGCCGGGCTCGACCTGCTGACCGTCTCCTACGATCTGAACATCGGCCAGGTGATGGAGCTGCTTTCCGCCGCTCCCGCCGACTGGTTCGAGCTGACCCTGCACCAGCACATGCCCATGTTCCATATGGAGCACTGCGTGTTCTGCACCTTCCTCAGCAAGGGCACGACCTACAAGGACTGCGGCCGCCCCTGTGAGACCCACGTCGTTCATCTGCGCGACCGCGTCGGCCAGTTGCACCGCCTGATGGCCGATGTCGGCTGCCGCAACACGCTTTTCAACGGCCGCGCCCAGACCGGTGCGCGCTTCTACGAGGCGCTGCGTACCACCGGCCTGTCCCGCTTCCGGGTCGAGCTGCTCGACGAGGATTTCCTCGCCGCCTCCCGCACCATCATGGCCTACCAGCGCCTGGTGGCCGGCAAGATGGACGCCAACTCCCTGCTGGATCAGGTGAAAGCCACCGAAAAGCTCGGCGTCACCGAAGGAACCCTCGTCTGACTTCATTCCATGGACCTGCCCGACGCGATCGAACACTGCCTCTCCAAGCCCGCGGCCGAAGAAGCCACTCCGTTCGGCCCCGATGTCCTCGTTTACAAGGTCGGCGGCAAGGCCTTCGCGCTCACCCAGCCGGACAAGTTCCCGGCCCGGATGAACCTGAAATGCGATCCCGAACGGGCCGTGGAACTCCGCGACGAATACCGCTCGATCCTCCCCGGCTATCACATGAACAAGCGACACTGGAACACGGTGATGCTTGATGGCTCCCTGCCCTCCGCCCTGGTCCGCGAGCTGATCGATCACTCCTATCAGCTGATTATTTCGTCATTGCCGAAAGCAAAGCGCGCCGAGCTGCGTCTCTAGGAAGTGTTTCCTATTCGACCTCTATCCAAGGGCTCCCTGGCCCTCCTGCTACTACTCCCCCCGTCGCTCTCCGCGGCCTCCCGGCTCGCCTCGCTGTCCTCCCCGGACCATGCGAACTCGATCACCCTCAGTCTCGATGCCTCCGGCACCCTGACCTACGAAGTTGCCCGCAAGGGCAAAACCGTCATCGCCGAGTCCCCGCTGGGCCTGCAGTGCCCGGACCAGGATTTCACCAGGGGCCTCAAGCTCGACTCCCCCGGCAAGGAGGAGAAGCGCAAGGAGACCTATCAGCTGCTGACCGGCGTGAAGACCTCCGTCGACCAGCCTCATGTCCGCCGCAGCCTGTCCTTCACCAATGCCACCGGCGCGCACCTGGTGGTGGAACTCGATGCCGGAAATGAAGGCGTCGCCTTCCGCTACCGCTTCCCCGAAACGAAAGGCGAGCGGACCGTGGAAAAGGAGCTGACCGGCTTCCAGATCGCCACGGAGGCGCGCGCTTGGATCTCCCCCTACAACCAGGCCTCCGGCACCAGCCCGGCCTACGAGGACTTCTACTTCGCGGTGAAACCCGGCGACGCCCCGCCGAACTCCCGCTATGGCCCGACCAAGGGCTGGTACTTTCCGGCTCTGTTCGAGACCCCCGCGGCCAACGCCTGGACGCTGATCACCGAGACGACCTCCTCCGGCGGCGACTACTGCGGCTGCCATCTCGACAGCGACTCAAAGGGCGGCCTCTACAAGATCGCCTTCCCCTTTCCCGATGAAGGCATGGGCAAGTCCACCGACCGACCGCCGACCAGCCCGCACCACAGCCTGCCGTGGACCATGCCTTGGCGCGTGATCATTCTCGGCGACAAGGCCGGCGACATCCTGACATCCACGCTCGTCACCGACCTCGCCCCACCCTCGGAGGTCGCCAATTCCTCCTGGATCAAATCCGGCCGCGCCTCCTGGAGTTGGTGGGCCTACCCCGATGGCCACGACACCACCGAGCGCTACACCGACTTCATCCACGCCGCTTCCAAAAATGGCTGGGAGTACTCCCTGCTCGATGCCGGCTGGTGGAAAGCCGATATGAAGGCCCTCGCCGAGACCGCGAAAAAAGACAAGGTCGAGCTGCTAGTCTGGACCCATTCCGGCGACTTCATCAAGCCCGACGCCCGGACGCGGAAACTGGATGAAATCGCCAGCTATGGCGCCACCGGCGTGAAGATCGACTTCTGGTGCTCCGACCGCCAGGAGACCCTCGCCGCCATGGCCGACACCCTCAAAGAGGCTGCCGCCAAACATCTCACCGTGAACTTCCACGGCTGCACCCTGCCGCGCGGCTGGCAGCGCACCTACCCGAACTTCGTCAGCGCCGAAGCCGTGCTCGGCACCGAGTCCTACATGTTCGACGAGCACTTCACCGACCGGGCGGCGTTCCTGAATACCATCCTGCCCTTCACCCGCAACGTCGCCGGGCCGATGGACGCCACCCCCTTCGCGCTGTCGCCGAAACAGTATCCCCGCAAGACCACCGCCGCCCACGAAATGGCCACCGCGATCGTCTTCACCTCCGGCATCATCCACTACGCCGACAAGCCGGAAGTCTACGCCGCTCTGCCTGAGGCGGCGCAGCAGGTGATGAAGGACGCCCCGGCCCGCTGGGACGAAACGCGCTTCCTCGCCGGCGAACCCGGCAAGCTGGTCGTGGTCGCCCGCCGCTCCGGAACCTCGTGGTTCATCGCCGGTCTCAACGGCACCCCGGACAGCCAGCCGGTAAAACTCGACCTATCGCCGTTCAAAGGCGGCAAGCGGACCCTGATCGACGAGGGCAAGAACCCCGCCATGGAACTCCAGGCCGCCCCTGCGGAAGCAGGTAATTCCTGGTCGCACACCCTGCCGGGCCGCGGCGGCTTCGTGCTGCGGATCGATACGAAATAAAGCGCCGGCCCTACGCAGGCACCGGGATCTCCTCCAGAATGGACGCCACCACGTGGCGTCCATTCGTCCCGGACAACTTCGCCTCCGGAGCGATCACCAGTCGGTGCGCGATGACATCCGCCGCCACCGCCTGGATGGTCTCCGGCACCACAAAGTCCCGGCCTTCCAGCAGTGACAAGGCCTGCGACATCTTCATCAGCGCCAGCGAGGCGCGCGGACTGGCGGCCAGCTGGACCTCACGCCGGCCGCGGGTCGAGGAAACCACATCGACGATGTAGCCGCGCAGCTCTTCACTGATGCGGACTTCCTTGACCGCCGCCAACAGCTCCACCAGTTGTTCACGGCTTACTACGGGCTGCATCGTATCTACCGGATGCGCATGGACCTGATCGGCCAGGATCGCCCGCTCCTCCTCGGCGGAAACGTAGCCCAGGCGGCTGCGAATCATGAAGCGGTCCATCTGCGCTTCCGGCAGCGGGTAGGTGCCGCGGAACTCGACCGGATTCTGGGTCGCCAGCACGAAAAACAGGCCATTGAGATCATGGCGCACGCCGTCGATCGTCGCCTGCCTCT
Source organism: Akkermansiaceae bacterium (assembly GCA_028293225.1). Lineage (GTDB taxonomy): Bacteria > Verrucomicrobiota > Verrucomicrobiia > Verrucomicrobiales > Akkermansiaceae > Haloferula. Next base: position 4,664 of record JAQGPE010000303.1, read on the forward strand.
CCGCCATCGCTTCCAGCAGCGCGCTCTGCGTCCGCGGCGAGGCCCGGTTGATCTCATCCGCCAGCAGGATATCGGCAAAGACCGGACCCTCCCGGAAGCGGAACTCCTGCGTGCGCGGATCGAAAATCGACACGCCCAGGATGTCCGCCGGCAGCAGGTCCGGCGTGAACTGCACACGCTTGAAAATCACTCCGCCGACCGACTTGGCGATCCCCTTGGCCAGCGTGGTTTTGCCGGTGCCCGGCACGTCCTCCACCAGCGCATGACCGCCCGCGGCAAAGCAGGCGAGAATGTTGCGGAGAGCGGCATCCTGGCCTCTCACCACTCCGCGAACGGCATTTTCAAGGAGAGTCGCGGTCTGGCGGGCGGCGTCTAAATCAGGCATGTGGGAAAAAGAGGAAAGGAAAGGAATCAATGCTCCGGCTGGGGTTCCGGCGCGGAGAGAGTCGAGCGGTATTTCCGCACACTGGACTCCAGCTTGTCGCGGGCGTCGCCAGGGAACGCCTCGGCCGCGCGGGTCAGGATGCGGCGGTTCAGGTAGTCCGCGGCCCGGCCCTCCGAGGCGCGGATATAGAGTTCCAGCAGCACCTTGGGCCCGGTGGGCGTCTGAATGACCGGATAGAGGCCAAAGGTCGGCGGCTCGCTGAGATTTTTGACAGCGACACAAGTCCAGGCGCCATCGCGATAGACTTCGCCAATCTCGCCCTTCGAACGCTCGTCCATTTCGTAGCCGAGATTGCGGACAACCGCCTTCGCCCCGGCCTCATCATCCACCGCGGCGGCAAGCCTGAGGATCGCTCCGGCATCGGCGGACTCGCGAGCGGCAATCCAGCGCGCCATGATCTCTTTCGCCTCCTGCCCGGACGGGCCCTCCGCCGGCAGCGGGGCTTTCACCATCGTAAATCGTCCCGCCGCCCAGTCTTTCGCCAGCGGCTCCATCGCCGCGGAGATCCGGGCCGCAAAGGCCTCGCTCGCCGGCACGGTCTGGTTCGCGGTGAAAGGAGCCGCCAGCCAGCCTGGCTCGCCCCGCTTCAGATAAATCCGGATCAACTGGGGATCCGCCGACGTCGCCGCCGAGAAGAACTGATAGATCCCGCAGGCTTCATCCCCCTCCGCCAGAAAGCTCAGGAGAATCAGGCTACGGCGATCCCCCGGCGCATGCAGCCCTCCCCAGAGCGTGACCGCGCGGCCAATGATCGCCTGGGCGGCCTCCTCCCCCGCGCTGAGATCGAGAAACGGCAGGCTCTTTTCCAGGGTCGGTTCCCGGAACGATTCGACCAGGGCCTTCGCCACCGCTTCCGCATTCGCCAACGGGGTGGCCGGATACTTTTCGCGCAGCTTTGCGGGAAACTGCGCCACCAGGTCGGCATCGGCGCGGGCGGATTCCCTGGCCAGAGCAGCGGCCTGCCCGATGTCCTCCATCGCCACCATCAGCAGTTCCGGCAGCTCGACATGCCAGAAGCCCGACGCTCCCTTCATCACGGTGAAATGCAGGCCGCGCGGCCGCTGGGGACGATCCGGCCCGGGATCCTGACAGACCACCGCGACGCTGGCCTGCGCGTGGCCCGTTTCCACACTCACAATGGCGCGCAGCACCTGCGGCTTCAAAAGCATGCTCCAGGATTCAGGCGCCTTTCTGCCCTCAGCGAAAACATTCCGGACCACCGCCGTGATCTGATCCCAGTCCTTCGGCGGGACATCGTCCGCCCCGCCCAACAGCGCATAGACGGCCCGCTGCTCGCCCCGCGAAAACGCATCGAAGAGGGCCGTGACCAGGGCTTCCGGCGTTCCTTCGCGCAGCAATTCCGCAGGGACGGCGCGCCGCACGCTGTCCAGCCAGAGTTTTTGCGCGCTTTCCTTCAGACCGATCAGCGCCTGGCTGCGGCTGCGGATCATCCAGTCCTCCAGGGCCCGGGCCCGCGGCAGGAGCTCCGGCTCGAAATTCAGCCCGGTATTGTCAAAAGTCCCCGGCAGCGGGGCAGGCAGCCAGCGCTCGCCGCGCCGGATCAGGCCGACCGCCAGCAGATCCAGACCCTGGGCGTCCGGACCAGCGTCGCGGGTCACCAGCACCGCGGCCAGATCTCCGTCCTCCTTTTCGGAAAAAACCGTGAAGCCCGACCCGCCAAGCGCCGTCTTCAACCGCGACCGCCCTTCGCGGATTTCATCCAGGCGATCTTCGGTGATATCCCCGGAAATGGCCGTGTCCTTGGACAGATCGCCCCCCGCCTTTCCCGCGGCAATGCCGCGCAGATAGCCCAGCGCCGCCTCCGAGGGACTCTGAGCCCCCTGAAGCGTCAGAGCGGAAAGAAGGAGGACAAGCAGGCCTCTCATCATAGGGCTTGGTGGAAGCCGTCCTTCGCGGAAAGCGAGAGGACAAGCCCCGTCAGGAGCTCGATCACGTGATCCACATCGTCGAGGTGGACCGTTTCCACCACCGAGTGCATGCAGCGCAGCGGCAGCGAGACCAGCGCGCTCGGCACCCCCTCGCGGATCGGGAAAATCTTGTCGGTATCGGTACCGGTCGTGCGGCTGCTGGCCTCATGCTGCAGCGGGATCTTGGCCTTTTCGCCGACTTGGATCAGCCGCTTCACCACCAGCGGGTGGTTCGAGGTGCCGTGGGTCAGCGCCGGGCCTTGACCCAGCTTGGTCGCGCCGTGCTTGGCGGTGTCGATCCCCGGCGTGTCGGTGGCGTGGGTGACGTCGAGACAGACGCAGAGTTCCGGATTGTGCCGGTAGGTCGCCATCATCGCGCCGTAGCCGCCGATCTCCTCCTGCACCGTGTTCATGCACAACAGAGTAAACTCCGGCTTCTTTTTTTCCTTGGCGATGCGCTTGAGCACCTGGGCGATGATGAACCCGCCGATGCGGTTATCCAGCGCGCGGCCGATCAGGCGGCGGTTCTGGATTTCCTCGTGGCCGTCCGGGTAGACACCCGGGTGCCCGACCCGCAGGCCGAGATCCGCCACTTCCTTGGCGTTCGAAGCGCCGACATCCACCCACAGATCCTGGATGTAGGGAGCCTTTTCATCGCCGCCGTTGTCGCGGCGCAGGTGAATCGCGGTATTGCCGATGATTCCGGTCACTTCGCCCTTGTCGCCGAAAAAGGTCAGACGCCGGCCGCGGGCGGTGGCCACATCGCTGCCGCCGATCCGCTCCAGCCGCAGGAAGCCGTCCGGCTGGATCACCTTGATCATGTAGCCGATCTCGTCGGCATGGGCGGCCAGCATGACCGTCCGGTCGCTCTTTCCCGCCAGCTTCGCCCAGGTCGAGCCGTAGGCGTCGCAGGCCACTTCCGTCGCGTGCGGCTTCAGGTGGTCCGCCCAGACCCTCTGGCCGGGCATTTCAAAGCCCGTCGGGCTGGGGGTTTTCAGCAGTTGGAAAAGAAACTCCCGGTCGTCTTTCGTCATTGCCGCATTCAAGCACTCGCGGCCCGGAGGGCAATGGTGGATCTGCGCTCAGATGGGCTTTCTGTCGTCGAAGCCAATGCCCTTTTTCTTGCCGATGTGCAACGGGTTCTGGGTGAGAAACTCAGCATCGGGCTCATCGGCGAGCAGCTTGTCGATGTCCTCGATCCAGATCCACGGGCAGCGCTTGCGCTGATATTTGCGCCAGAGAATATCCCGCAGTTCCACCCAGACCGCGCGCGGAGCCGGCTCCAGGCGGTTCCAATCCGGCTCGGTTTTCAGGGTCGTCTGGAAGAACCACTTGCCCGAGTGGTGGGTGGCCCGCCAATAGCGGACCCCTTCTTCTGTACGTTCATGCCATTCGTGGGCTTCCATGCGCGGGAGGTTCCGACACCAGCCGGAGAAATCCAAACTCCAAAATCAGGAGACTTCCCGGAATCGGCATTGGATTTTCGAAACAGCTGTCTAACTTCCCGCCCGTGCGCCGAATCTTCACGAGCGATGTGTTCAAAATCTTCCTGTATCTGGCAGGAGTCCTGATCCTCGGCGCCACCCTGGCCCCTGTGCTGCATAATCTGGGCAAGGGTCTCGCGGAAACCACCGCCGACAAGCAGACGGCCGCCCCGGTCAAGTGGCTGGCAGAGGCGGCTGGGCGGGCGCCCTTTCCCCGCTATTTCGACCGCGCGATCCTGATTTCCGGCCTGGTGCTGATCTTTCCTCTGCTTTCCGCCCTGCGCCTGGGCCGCAACAAAGACAAGTTCCGCGACACGCCCTGGTCGCTGCGGCTGCCCGAATCCCGGTTCAACTCCGACCTGGGCCAGCCGCTGCGGCGCAATCCCCATGGCTGGTTGCAACTCGTCTGCGGCTTCGTGATGGCCTGCGGACTCCTGATGCTTTCCGGCTGGCTGATGGTCCAGGCCGGCTTCTTCACCTGGAAGGACGCCCCGGCCTCGACCCACGGCGAAGTGAACAACTTCGTCGAAAAAATCCAGTGGGCCAAGGCGGTCAAGAAGAGCCTGCCGATCGCCGCCGTGGTCTCGATCATTGAGGAAATCCTCTTCCGCGGTGTGCTGCTGGGCATTTTCCTGCGCGCGATGCGCCCCGGCCCGGCGATCGCCATGCTCTCGTTCCTGTTTGCCTTCGTGCACTTCCTGGAGCCGCCGGCCGGTGTGACGATCACCGATCCGGACGCCCTGAACGCGGGATTCGTGATGCTCGGCCAGATCTTCACCCGCTTTGCCGATCCCCTGTCGCTGCTTTCCCGCTTCATGGTCCTGGCCGCCGTGGGGGTGGTGCTGGCCAATGCCCGCTACCGCACCGCCTCCCTGTGGCTGCCGATCGGCCTGCACGCGGGCTGGATCCTCGGCGTCGGCATCTTCAAGGCCGCCGTCTGGCCGGTGAAAGCCCCGTCCGACCTGGTGCGCTGGATCGTCGGTGACACCCTGATCGAGGGCCTGCTGCCCCTGAGCATCGTCATTTTCACCGGCTTCCTGGTCCAGTTGCTGACCCGCCGGGATCCCGATGAAGAAGAAAATCTCTGAGATCCTCCGCTACGGCTGGAGCCGGACACTCGACCTCATCTACCCGCCGCTCTGCCACCCCTGCGGCAAGGGCCTGCGCGACGGCCGCACCCTCTGTGAGACCTGCGATCTCTCCCTGCCGCGGTTGAAAGAACCCTTCTGCGACACCTGCGGCGAGGAGTTCGAAGGCAGCATGGAGGGTTCCTTCGAGTGCCCGAACTGCCGCAGCCAGGACTTTGCCTTCAGCTTCGCCCGGCCGGCGCTGTCGAATGACCCACGACTGCTGGAAATGATCCACCAGCTGAAATACGGCCGCCGCATCGACCTGGCTGCCGAGCTTGGCCGGCTGGCCGGTGATTCCTTCGCCGATCCCCGGCTGGCCGAGGCGCTCGCGGGCCGCTGGCCGCTCGTTCCGGTCCCGCTGCACCGCCGCCGCGAGCAGTGGCGGCATTTCAACCAGGCCTGGGAGATCGCCCGCGCGCTCGGCAAAACCACCGGCTTGCCGGTCCTGAAGGCGTTGAGCCGTCAGCGCCCGACCAATGCCCAGACCCGTCTGACCCGGGCCCAGCGCCTGAAAAACCTCCAGGGCGCCTTCGCCCTTTCCAAAAACGGCCGCCGGGATCTGGACCGGCTGCTTGCCGGAGTCGTCCTGATCGACGACGTCTTCACCACCGGCGCGACCACCCACGAATGCGCCCGCGTTCTCCGCCGCGCCGGGGTCCAAAAGGTGGTTGTCGTCACCGTCATGCGTGGCTAGCCTCTCCGCCTCCGCCGACTCCCTTTCCGCTTCCCCGATCTCTCTCTAAATCCATGGGCATCTTCAACAAGCCACCTCTCCGCCGCAACCGCGGCCGCGACGACATGCCGGAGGGTCTCTGGACCAAATGTCCCGACTGCGGGGCGATGCTGCATCAGTTGGAACTGCGCCAGCACCAGCAGACCTGCCACCACTGTGGCCATCACTTCCTGATGGACTCGCGCGAGCGCATCGAGCTGCTCGCCGATCCCGGCAGCTTCAGTGAAACCGAAGCCGGCCTGATTTCCGCCAATCCCCTCGGCTTCCAGCAGTACCGCGAAAAGATCTCCGCCATGCGCGAGAAGACCGGTCTGGACGACGCCGTCATCACCGGCCGCCTGACCATCGGCCACAAGCCCGCGATGATCGCGGTCATGGACTTCAAGTTCTTCGCCGGCTCGATGGGCTCGGTGGTCGGGGAAAAGATCACCCGCGCCATCGAAATGGCCATCGCCGAACGTCGCGGCGTCATCATCGTCTCCGCCTCCTCCGGCGCCCGCATGCAGGAAGGGATGCTGTCCCTGATGCAGATGGCCAAGACCTGCGGCGCTCTGGCCAAGCTCTCCGAAGCCGGCCTGCCCTACATCTCCGTGATGACCCACCCGACCACCGGCGGCGTCACCGCTTCCTTCGCAACCATCGGCGACATCAATCTCGCCGAACCGAAGTGCATGATCGGCTTTGCCGGTCCGCGCGTGGTGAAGGAAACCACCCACCAGAACCTGCCGGCCGGTTTCCAGACCGCCGAGTTCATGCTGGATCACGGCCTGGTCGACGCCATCGTGCCCCGTCAGAAGCTGCGCGAGCGCCTTTCGCAACTGCTCGGCTTCATGATGCCGGTCTGAGCCACGCCGCTCGGGAAAAGGGAACGACATGAACTACGCCGAGTCCATCGACTGGCTCTTCGGGACCCAGCTCTTCGGCATCAAGCTGGGGCTGGAGGGGCCGAAGCGCCTGCTGAAGGAGTATCTGGCCTATCCCGGCCACCGGACGAAGGTCATCCACATCGCCGGGACCAACGGCAAGGGCAGCACCTGCGCGATGATCGACTCGGTCGCCCGCGCGGGAGGCATCCGCACCGCTCTGTTCACTTCGCCGCACCTGATCGACTTCCGCGAGCGCATGCGCGTCTCCGGGGCCGACATCCCGGAGGAGGTCTGCGCCGCGATGCTCACCGATCTCCGCAGGCTCTGCGAACGCCTCGACCCGCACCCGACCTTCTTTGAAATCACCCTGGCGCTGGCGATGCGCTGGTTTCGTGAGAAAGAGGTCGAGCTGATCATCCTGGAAACGGGCATGGGCGGCCGGCTGGATGCCACCACCGCCGTGCCCGCCGACGTCTGCGCGATCACCCCGATCGGCCTCGACCACACCCAGTGGCTCGGCGACACGCTGGAAAAAATCGCGGCGGAAAAGGCCGGTATTTTCGTGACCGGCAAGCCCGCCCTGTCCGCGCCCCAGAGCCCGGAGGTCGCCCACGTCCTGGAGATGGAGGCGAACGAAAAGCGCACGCCGCTGACCTTTCTGGCCGAGCCCCTGCGCGGGTATCCGATCGCGCTGCCCGGCCAGCACCAGGCCTGGAATGCCGCGCTGGCGCTGGAGTGCCTGCATGCCGCCGGCTTCCAGCTCAACTACGAGTCGGTCTTTCACGGTCTGGCCACGGTCAAGTGGGCGGGCCGCTTCGAACGGATCGAGCACGCCGGCCGCACCATCGTCCTCGACGGCGCCCACAACCCGCACGGCGCGAAAGTGCTCGCCGAGACGTGGTATGAGCAGTTCAAGGACCGCAAGGCCGCCCTCCTTTTCAGCGCCGTGGCGGCCAAGGACGTCGAAGGCATCCTCAGCCTGATCGCACCGCTGGCGGAATCCATTCACCTCTGCCCGGTCGATACGCCGCGCGCCGTAGCTCCAGAGGAACTGGCGAAAAGCCTGCCTGCAGGTTCCCCCACTCCGGTCCTGCATCCCAGTTTCGACGCTGCCTTCGATGCCGTGATCGCCGCCGGGAGCCCCCTGCCCATCCTCATCGCCGGTTCCCTGTTCCTGGTCGGCGAGGCAAAGGGCCGGATCGGCGCCACGCCCTTCATGCCGAGCATGCAGTGACGCGTTGTTGGAGGCCATCGCTGGCGGCCTCCAGATCAACAGACTGAGCCGTTAGTTGAACTTTCCG
>JAQGPE010000309.1 GCA_028293225.1 Akkermansiaceae bacterium
TTATCCCGACGGCACGGCCGATGCTTGGGAAATCCACCTGCGCGATCGTGCGGGTTTTCAACTGGCGTTGCGGATCAACCCGATCACAGCCAGCGTCCACATCGTCGAACTGGAGCACAAGGGATGATGGCGCACCGAAACGGCGGTTTCTCCCTGTTGGAAGTGATGTGCGCCATCCTGATTTTGGGCATCGCTTTGGTCGGCCTCACCCTCGGCATCACGACCGCGCTGAGTTCGAGCAAGGAATCCGAATTGCAAACCACCGCCGCCCTGCTTGCGGCGGGGCAGATGGAAATCATCCGCGCTGACGGCACCCTCAAGGATGGCGTCACGGAGGGGGACTGCGGCGACGACCTGCCGCTTTACCGCTGGAAACAGACGACCACCAGCACCAGCATTGCCGGCCTGCATGAAGTGGAGGTCGTGGTCGAGAACTCCAATTCCGGCAAAGCCATCTACGAATTACGCACGCTGCTTTTTGATCCCGCTGATCCCAGCCTGAATAAGGCGAAGGAAAAGAAGGATCCGAAAAGCAAAAAGAAAAAAGGGAGGAAAGCATAAACGCGCAACCCTCTCAACGTGTCGCCGTCGGCTTTACCCTGATTGAACACGTGCTCAGTGTCGCGCTGGCGTCCATCATCCTGCTCAGTGCGTATCTCTGCCTGAGCGCCGGGTTCGCGAGTCAAAAGCTGGTGGAATCCCGCGCCGAAGTCATTCAGACGGCGCGCGTGGCCATGGCCCTTATGAGCGCGGACCTTCGCTCCGCCTGCCCACTTTCCAAGGACTTTGAATTTCTGGGCATGCATCGGCTGTTGGACGACGTGGAAGCCGACAACATCGACTTCGCCACCCACAACTATGTTCCGCGCCGTCCGCGGGAGGGAGATTTCTGCGCCGTCAGTTTCTTCGTGGAAAAGGATCCTGAGTCCGGCCGCTGCACGCTCTGGCGGCGGCGGAACCCTGCCATCGCCCTTGATCCGCTCGCCGGTGGCAGCCGGGAGGAAATCGCCCACGGTCTGCGCGGAGTCCGGTTTGAGTATTATGACGGCTACGACTGGTACGATACCTGGGGCGAAACGGAAAAGGATCGCAAAAAAGCCAAGCCCTCGCTGGAGGCGCCAAATCTTTCCGGGATGCCGGAAGCGGTGCGTATCACCCTTTCATTTGATCCCAGTCCGGGAGCCACGAACACGGCCTCCGCAGGGAAAGACACCGCTGAACCGCCGCTGGTTTTCCAGACGGTCGCCCGGCTGAACCTGGCGGCCATTTCGCAACGCGGTGCCGACGGCGGCGCTTCCCCCAACAGCCCCCAAGGCACCCGCGGACCGGCGACGCCGGCAACGGAAAGCGGAGGAACCAACTAGGCTCATGCGCAAGCGAGGTTCAATCCTGGTCGGTCTGCTCTGGTGCCTGGCGCTGTTGTCGGTGATGGTGGTGGGCATTCTTCACACCGCCCGCCTCGACCTTCTCGTCGTAAAGAACTACGACGATCGCATTCAGGCACACTACCTCGCCCTGGCGGGAATCGAACAAGCCAAGGCCCTGCTCTATCAGGACGCGCTGGATCGCCGGCGAAGCGCCAAAAACCATACCGGAGAACTTTATGATGCGCCCAAGCATTTCCGCGATATCGAACTCGGACGCGGGCAATTCCGGGTCTTTCGCCGTGGTCGGCAGGACGAAGGCGGCGAACTCATTTACGGCATCAGCGATGAGGAAAGCCGTCTCAACGTGAACTACGCCTCGGTGAACGAGCTCGCCAAACTCCCCGAAATGACACCTGATGTCGTCCCCGCCATCATCGATTGGAAGGACGGGGACAACGCCGTGACGCCCAGCGGGGCCGAAGCGGATTATTACTCCTCCCTGAAGCCGCCGTACCTCCCGCGGAACGGCTTGTTCCAGACCACCCGGGAACTCTTGATGGTCCGCGGCATTTCCCGCGAACTGCTGCTGGGAGATGACGTCAACCAAAATGGACTGCTGGACCCCGACGCCTTTGACGGGACCGCCTCCGCGCCTGCTCGCAACCGGGGCGGGGTCCCGCAGGCGGGTTGGTCCGAAATCATCACCGTAGATTCCACCGTCAAGGATGTGAACGCCGCAGGCGAGGACCGGGTTAATATACAAACCGCCGGCGAGGGCGCGCTGACCGGCGTCAAAGGGATCTCCTCCCCGATTGCGAAAGCCATCATCGCGTCGCGCAGCCAGAACCGGCTGCAAAGTGTGGCCGACCTCCTGCAGGTCGCGGCCCCGAATCAGCCTGTCGCTCCGGGAAGCGCCGCCCGCTCAAGGCCGCGATCGGACTCATCCGCTTCCACCCCCACCGGCCCGACGGTGATCAGTCAACAACTGCTCATGGACATTGCCGATGACCTGACGGTGGAGCCCAACCAGGATTTGCCTGGCATGGTCAACATCAACACCGCCAGCCCCGCAGTTCTCGCCTGCCTTCCCGGCATGACTCCGGAACTGGCCCACGCCATCATTGCCTATCGGCAGTCCGACGGCTTTTTCCCGAACACTGCCTGCCTGCTCAAAGTGCCGGGGATGTCGCGTGAGATTTTCAAGCAGCTTGTCCCCCGGGTGAGCGCCCGCTCAGAGACATTCCGCATCTTGAGCGAAGGCAAAGTCAGCTCCACGGGAGCCCGCCAGCGCATCCAGGTCATCGTCCATATCGGGCTTGAAGGGATCGACACCTTTTCCTATCGCGAGGACTTATAAAGAAACTTGATTTCATGAATTCACCCTCTCTTTATATCGAACTCGGCCAAACTTCCTTTAAGGTGCTCAAGGGGGACGCGGGTTTGGAAATTCCTTTGGAACGATTGGAAAATGGCGGGTTGACCGATTCGTGCCGGGAGAAGTTGACGCACAGCCTGCGCGACTTTCTCAAGAAAAAAGGCTGGCAATCCCGCTCGCATGCGTTTTGTGCGATCGGGGCGCGGGGCGTTTCGTTGCGTCGCCTGACGCTCCCCTCCTCAACGAAGGAAGAACTCCAACGCGTGCTTCGCCTGCAGATTGAAAGCGAATTTCCACTGCCGCCGGAAGAACTGGCCTGGGGTTATCGCCCGCTCGATTCAGCCGGACGCCCGGGAATTGTGGCCATCGCGCGTCAGGAAATGATCGTGGTGGCGTTGAAAAAGGAGGTGCTCGCGGAGTATTCTGAAATTCTTGCGGGCTGCGGCGTGAACCCGGTTTTCACTCTGGCGGCCTTGGCGCGCAACTGTCTCTGCCCGCAGCCGCCCGGGTCGTATGCACTGTTGGATGTCGGGCGCAGCCATTCGGAGTTAATTGCTTTCGACAACGGCGCTCCCGCCTCCATTCGTATCCTTCCCTGGGGAGGCGAAGACCTGACACGTTCGATCGCGGAGAAGCTGGGAATCACTCACCAGGAAGCGGAAAAGCTGAAGGTCAACCTGGATCAAGAACCGGTTGCCAGGGCGGAGCTCGGGCAGCAGATCCAGAGTGCCATGGGCGCCGCACTGGAACCGCTGGCGACAGCCATCAGGAGCCATTGGAGCGGACAAACGATTTATCTTTCTGGACGAAGCGCCCGTCATAAAGATATCGCGCCGCAACTGGCCAGGCATCTCGGGGGCGGCGTGGCCTGCGAGCGATTGGAATTGATGCCGGGTGAGGGCCGTTCCGCCGCGATCCTCGGCCTCAAGCGGTCCACCGAGAAAGAGGGCGGGAGTCCGCCTTTAATTCTTCGGCTCAAAGAAGCCAAGGGCGGTGAAAGCATCGCCCGCCCTGCCCCATGGAAATGGGCGGCCGTGGCCGGTTTACTCGCCATCGCTGCGCTCTCCTTTCCGTATGCGGAGGCGTTGCTCCTCAAGCCGCGTCTTGCCAAAAGGCTGTCCCTCGTGAAAGCGGATAAAGGCAGGCTGTCCACGATCGATCGCGAACTCACCTTTCTCCAGTTCTTGAAGGAAAGCCAGCCGCCTTATCTGGACGCGGTCTCGCTCATTGCCCGCAGCGCGCCGGCCGGCTCGCGAATCGATTCTCTCTCCATGAATCGTCGCGGAGATCTTGCGCTGAAGGGAAGCCTCAAGGAT
>JAQGPE010000330.1 GCA_028293225.1 Akkermansiaceae bacterium
CGCTCCTGGCATCATCACCCAAGCGGACCTGCTGACCCCGCTGTTGCCGCAGCTGACCGCGCGCGGCGATACTTTTGTGATCCGCACCTACGGCGAGTCGACCGGAGGCGACGGGGGGAAGACCCGCGCCTGGTGCGAGGCGACCGTGCAGCGCTTTCCGGAATATCTCGACCCCGCCGACGCGCCCGCCGTGGCGGCCACTTCCAAGATCAACAAGCTCTTCGGCCGCCGCTTCGAGGTGGTCGCCTTCCACTGGCTCCAACCGAGCGACATCTAACAACGTCCCCATGAAACTTCTGATCCTTCTGACTGCGATTGGCTTTTCCCTGCCTCTCCATGCTGCCTCCCAGCCCCGCGACGTTGAGCTGTCCTTCTACTGCCTCCAGTACGCTCCGGGTATCGAGACGATTCATGTCCCGCGGAGCAAGGGCTTCGATGCCGTCAGGCTTTCCACGGCCAACCTCACGACCCCGTCAACGGTGACGCTGGTGGATGATCAGGCGACGATTTTGACCGACCCGGCCACGACCGCGGTGGCGGCAACCATCAAGGTTCCGGCCGAGATCCAGAAAGGTCTGATCGTCCTGGTTCCCGACGCCTCCGGGACAGGGAAAGCCTATCGCTCGCTGGTCATCGATCGTGGCGACAAATTTCCACTCGGCACCTACCGGCTGGTGAATTTCTCGCGGCAGTCCATCCGCGGCGCGATCGGCACGAAGTTCCTTCAGGTCGCCTCGGGTGGCATGGCCGACCTCGCGCTGGAAGGTGACCCGGGCACGGTTCAGGGCGTCCGCTTCGAATTCGAGAAAGAAGGGCGCTGGAATCGCCTGACCGAAACGCGTTGCGCCGTCAGGAAGGATCGTCGCTGGCTGCTGCTCATCTTTCCCGATCCGGCCAGCGGACGCATCAACATGCGCAGCATTCCGGACCGCTCCAATCTCCTCGTTCCCGAGGCCGCGGAAGACCCCGCTCTGGCCACCGCCGCCCACTGAGAAACAACCTTTCAATCCTTCAATTTCTTAACGACTTATGAAAAAGCGTAACCTCATCTACACCGGCCTCCTTGGCGCCCTCGCCCTCTCTGCCCAGGGCGCCGAGCGCAAGCCGAACATCCTGCTGATCGTGGCCGATGACCTCGGCTACGGCGAGCTGACCTCGCAGGGTTTCAAGAAGGACATCCCGACGCCGAACATCGACAGCATCGGCAAGAACGGCGTCCGCTTTACCAACGGCTACGTGAGCGGTCCGTATTGCAGCCCCACCCGCGCCGGTCTTCTCACCGGCCGCTATCAGGAGCGCTTCGGGCACGAGTTCAATCCGGGTCCGCCGGTCGAGGGGAATAACGCCATCGGGCTCGCGCTCACGGAAAAGACCGCGGGCGACCGTCTGAAGGCGGCCGGTTACACGACCGGCTGGTTCGGCAAGTCCCACCTCGGGAACGCGCCGGAATTCCACCCGCTCAATCGTGGCTTCGATGAGTTCTACGGCTTCCTCGGTGGCGCGCACAGCTACGAAAACCCAGGAGCCGACTCGAACAATCCGATCCTGCGCGGCCGGGAGGTTGACCGCAATCCTGGCTATCTCACCGAGGCTTTCGCCCGGGAGGCGGTGAGCTTTATCGAGAGAAAAAAGGACGTGCCCTGGTTTGTGTATCTGCCCTTCAATGCGGTTCACGCACCGCTGGAGGTGGCCGAAAAGTACGAGGGTCGCTTTACTTCGATCGAGGATCCCAAGCGCCGGAAATTCGCCGGACTGCTGTCGTCGCTCGATGACAATGTCGGCGTGGTCCTGAACAAACTCAAGGAACTGAATCTGGAGGAAGACACCCTGATTCTCTTCATCTCGGACAATGGCGGTCCAACCGAGCAGACCACTTCATCGAACGGACCGTTGCACGGCTTCAAAGCCCAGACCTGGGAAGGTGGTATCCGCGTGCCGTTCGCGATTCAGTGGAAGGGCAAGATCGCAGCCGGTGCCTTGGATCCACGGCCGGTGATCCAGCTGGATCTTCTTCCCACGGCCCTCGCGGCGGCCGGAGTGACCGCGCAGCCGGATTGGAAGCTCGATGGCGTGAACCTGCTCCCTTACGTCAAGGACGGGAAGGAAGAGCGGCCGCACGACGCGCTGTTCTGGCGCTTCGGCCAGCAGCTGGCGGTGCGCAAGGGCGACTGGAAACTGGTCAAGGGCGTCGGCACTCCCGGCGTGCAGCCGGGTGCGGCGGATCGTCCTGCCAGCATCGAGGGAGCGCAGCTTTACAACCTCGCGGACGACATCGGCGAAACCACCGACCTTGCGGCCAAGAATCCTGACAAGGTCAAGGAGCTGGCCGCTCTCTGGAATAGCTGGAACTCGGAACTGGTCGCGCCCAAGTGGCTGCCTGACGGCCGTCGCGCTGCCAGACGCCAGGGCAATGCCCCGGCTGCTGCCGAGACTCCGGTGGCGAAGGCTGATGGGAAGGGCCCGTGGAAGAGTGGCGACTCGCTTTCCGCCGCCGACTCGCCCCGCGTCGCAGGCAAGGAATTCGTCGTCGCCGCCCAAGTGGACCTGAAGGAAGCGAAGGGAGTGATCGCCGCGCAGGGTGCGGGAGTGAACGGCTACTCGCTGTATTTCCTGGACGGCAAACTGGCGCTGTCCGTGCGCTCCAGAAAGGAGCTCTCCTCGGTGGTCTCCGATAAGGTGATCCCGCCCGGCACTCATAAGATCGAAGCGCAGGTCACCGCGACCGGCGCGGTCGTTCTGAAAGTGGACGGCGAGAAAGCGGGGGAGGGCACCCTCAAGGGCGTCATCGACCGGCAGCCCGGCGAAGGCCTGACCATTGGCGGCGACGGCCAGGGCGCGGTCGGCGATTACACGGCCCCGGCGGAGGTCGCAGGCGTCGTCTCCGATGTCACCGTGACGGTGAAGTAAGTCAATCGACCTTCGGTTCCCTTTCATGAAATCCTACGTGACGCGAACAGGCCTCTTCCTGCTTCTTGCGGTATCTTCCGCCCAGGCGGCGGACGATGCCGGCGAAGTGGAATTTTTCGAGAAGAAGATCCGTCCGATCCTTTCCGGCAATTGCTACAGCTGCCATGCCGCCGACACCAAGGTGGCGGGAGGACTGCGGGTGGACGATCTCAACGGCCTGCTGGTCGGCGGCGACAACGGCCCGGCGATCGTGAAAGGGGACCCGGGCAAGAGCCTGCTGCTGCAGCGGATCTGCCAGACCGACGCCAAGCGCCGGATGCCGCGTGACAGTGACCCTCTGACCGCCGAGCAGATCGCCGACCTGACCCAGTGGATCGCCACCGGGGCTGCCTGGCCCGTGGTCGGTGTTCCTTTCTCAATTGGTCGCGAACGCGCCGACTACCAGGAGCTTCGTAAGACGCACTGGGCCTGGCAGCCGCTGACCAAGCCTTCCGCTCCCCAGGTGGCCGCCAGCTCTTGGCCGGTGGGGGATGTCGACCGCTTCATCCTCGCAAAGCTGGAGTCGGCAAAACTCGAGCCCGTGAAGGATGCCTCGCCGGAAGTTCTGCTGCGCCGGATCACCTTCGACCTGACCGGGCTGCCGCCTTCTCCCGCTGAGATCGCGGATTTTCTGAAGGATTCTTCGCTGGCTGCCTATGAAAAGGTGGTCGACCGGCTGCTGGCGTCCTCCGCCTTCGGCGAGCGCTGGGGCCGCCACTGGCTGGATGTCGCCCGTTACGGCGAGTCCACCGGACCCTCGCGGAATATTCCCTATCCCTTCGCGTATAAATACAAGGACTACGTGCTCGATGCGGTCAACCGCGACCTGCCTTTCGACCGCTTCATCCGTGAGCAGATCGCCGGCGACCTGCTGCCCGCGGCGGATAATGCCGAGCGTGACCGCCTGCTGACGGCGACCGGCTTCCTGGCGCTGGGAGTGAAGGACGTGAACCAGCGCTTCAAGGTCCGCTTCCAGATGGACAATGTGGACGAGCAGATCGACACGGTCAGTCGCTCGGTGCTGGGACTTACGGTGAGTTGCGCGCGTTGCCACGACCACAAGTTCGATCCCATCCCGGCGACTGACTATTACTCCCTGGCTGGCATTTTCACCAGCACGGATGACAAGGCCGGAGTCCGCAACAAGATGGGCGGCAATGGCCTGGACTACTATGACCCTGCGATGCTGGTGAAGCTCTCGCATGAAGTGGCTCCGCCTCCTCCGGAGAAGGTCGCGGAACTGCAGGCGAGAGTGGACGAAGCCAAGAAGGCGTGGGACGCGATCCGGGGCACTCCCGAGGGTCTGAAGCGTGCTGCCAATGGCCAACCGACCCAACGGCCGTTCCGTCTGAAATACGAGCGGCTGCAGGCTGAGTTCCAGCAGCTCTCCGACCCGGTCTCGCAGGGCTACGCCGTTCATGGCGTGACGGATTCGCCGACGGTGGCCGACACCCAACTGCGCATTCGCGGCGAGGCGGAGAACCTCGGGCCGGTGGTGCCGCGCGGCTTCCTCACCGTCTTCGACGTGCCGGGCTCGCCCTCCATCAATCCTGGCCAGAGCGGCCGTCTGGAGTTGGCCGAGTGGCTGACCAATGCGGAAAATCCGCTCGCGCCCCGGGTGGCCGTGAACCGGATCTGGCTGCATCTCTTCGGCCAGGGCCTGGTCAGCACGGTCGATAATTTCGGGATCAAGGGCGATGTGCCCACTCATCCCGAGCTGCTCGATTACCTGGCGAATGATTTCATCGCCGGCGGATGGTCGACCAAGAAACTGGTTCGCGAGCTGGTGCTGACCCATGCCTACCGCCTGGGTTCGGAGGCACCTCAGGATCACGTCGATCAGGATCCGGCCAACCGCCTGATCTGGCGCCACTCGCCGCGGCGAATGGATGCGGAGGAGGTTCGCGATGCCATCCTGGCCGCCTCCGGAGATCTTCAGCTGACCCCTCCGGCTGAAGCCGCGGTGAAGGAACTGAGGATGGTCGAGATGCGCGACAACGGTCGTGAGGCCGCGGGCATCCAGAACAAGTCCAACACCGCTCTGCATCGCAGCATTTATCTGCCGCTGCTGAGAGGCGTGATCCCCCGGGCGCTGGAGGCCTTCGACCCGGTGACCCAGACCCTGGTGACCGGGCAGCGGGATGCCACCACGGTGCCGACTCAGGCACTCTTCATGCTGAACTCGGAGTTCGTGCGCAACGAGGCGCTGGCCTCGGCAAAGCGGATCCGCACCGAGGGCGGCTCCACGGCTCAGAACGCAATCACCCAGGTCTATCTCAAGGCTCTCGGCCGGGCTCCCAGCGGTGACGAAGTGAAGCGCGCCCTCGATTTCATCGACGCCTACCAGTCGGACGACTTCGCCCTAGCCGACAACGAGTCAGGGCAGCAATCGGAGGAAGCCTCCACGGAGATCGCGGCCACGGCCGATGGCGCGGCCGCGAATCCGGACGACGTCCCGCGCGACGACCAGACGGCCAGGGAAGGCAAGGTGATCGCTGACGATTCACAAACCGGGGCCTGGATGGCGTTCGTCCAGTCCGTGTTCGCTTCCGCCGAGTTCCGCTTCATCCGCTGAGATTCTTTTCCATCCAACATCCATGAATTTTCAAAATCGCTTTTCACGACGTTCCGTTCTGCGCTCGGCGAGCTCGGGCTTCGGCTACCTGGCTCTCGCCGGATTGCTGGGAAAGGAAGCTGCCGCAGGGGTTGATCTCAATCCGCTGCTTCCCAAACCGCCCAAGTTCGTGGCCAAGGCGAAGCGCGTGATCTTCATCTTCATGGAGGGCGCCATGTCGGGGGTGGATACCATCGACTACAAGGCGGAGCTTCAAAAGAACGATGGCAAGACCGCCCCCGGCGGCGGCAAGCTGGTGGCGTCGAAATTCGGATTCAAGCAGTACGGCGAGTCTGGTACCTGGTTCTCAGAACTGCTGCCGAACATCGCTTCGCATGCCGACAAGCTCTGCTGGCTGCGCGGCCTGCACACCGACACCCCGGCGCATCCCCAGGCGGTCGTGCAGCTCCACACCGGCAGCGCTAATGCCGCGCTGACCCGCCCCAGCATGGGCTCGTGGATGCTTTACGGACTGGGAACGGAGAACCAGGATCTGCCGGGCTATATCACCATCAATCCTTCGCCGAATTTCGGCGGAGCCGTGAACTACGGCAGCGCCTTCCTGCCGGCCCACTTCCAGGGAACCAAGATCACCGACCAGGGCTTTCTTCCGAATCTCAAGGCTTCGGCAGTGGCGGCCCAGCAGCGCCGGCAGCTCGATCTCATTCAGTCGATGAATCGCGACCTGTCCGCGACTCCGGGCGCTCCGGATCCGGTCGATGGGATCATCGCTTCCTACGAACTGGGATTCCGCATGCAGGACAAGGTGCCGGCGCTGCTGGACATCTCGAAGGAGCCGGAGTCGGTCAAGGAAGCCTACGGAATCAAGGATGGGCCGGACGGCGCCTTCGCTCGGCAGTGCCTCATGGCCCGGCGCCTGAGCGAGGCCGGCGTGCGCTTTGTCGAAATCTGCCAGCCCGGTTGGGATCATCACAACAACCTGCACAAGGGGCTGATCGAACGAACCGGCAACGTCGACCAGGCCACCGGCGCCCTGCTGGCGGATCTGCATCAGCGCGGTCTGCTGGATGACACGCTGGTACTATTCGGCTCGGAATTCGGCAGGCAGCCGACTGCGCAAGGGCAGGACGGACGGGATCACAATATCACCGGCTACTCGATGTTCATGGCCGGTGCCGGGGTCAAGAAGGGCTTCACCTATGGAGGCACCGATGAGCTCGGCATCAAGGCGGTGGAAGGCCAGATGCACACCAACGATCTTCACGCGACGATCCTCGCCCTGCTGGGACTCAATCACGAGGAACTGACCTATCGCTACGCCGGCCGCGATTTCCGCCTCACCGATGTGGCGGGGAAGGTGGCGACGGACATCTTCGCCTGACCGATTTCCTTGCGCTGAAAACAAGATCACCGGCTGGCAGATCATCCTGCCAGCCGGTGATTCATTTCCGGACTGCTGCCCCGGGGAGCTACTTGAGGTTCACTTCGATCTTCACCCGCGGGATCTCTCCCTTGAAGGTCGCCGCCGACTGGTAGGGGCCGACGGGAGCCCCCGTATCTTTCCCGATATCCAAGCCATCGAGCGGCACGGCGGAGAGCGGACCGGTGGCCTTTGCGGTGACCTCTTCCCCGCCGTCGAGGCTCAGGGAGAGGGCGCCATCGGAAGCGAGGCGGGCGAGCGCGGTGCTCTTTTTCCCGGGTCGCAACGACGTTGGCAGGACTGCCTTGGCCGAGCCTGCTCCGTCATGGACGAAGAAAGTGAGCTTGCCCTCATCGACCGAGAGCGAATAGCCGCGAGCGGCGCCGCCCTGGGCGACAATCACGCCGTCATCGGCCGTTGCCTCGAAATCGGCGGTGATGGTGAAGCCTCTCTTCGCGATGGCAGGCGCTTCCGCCCGGTCGAGGTGATCGTTTTTCGCCAGCACGAAGCTGGTCTTGTTCGAGGCCGGTGCGGCGGCATTTTCCGCGCGTTCGCCACGCCACGCTCCGAGCGGAAGGACGTTGGCGCGTGCCGCCCAGCCGTCCCATTTCGCCGACAAGGCGGTGACGGCATCGGGCCTTTCAGCCGCGAGGTCGTGCTGCTCGCTGCGATCCGCCGCGAGGTCGTAGAGCCGCCACGGCTGGTTTTCCAGAGCGACCAGCTTCAGGTCGCCATCGCGGACCGCGCGGTTGCCTTCGTGTTCCCAGAAGATCGGCTGGGTGCGATGGAGGTCCTGGCCGGTGAAGGCGGGCAAGAGCGAGGTTCCTTCCAGAGGGGTGATGGCGTGACCGTGGTATTCCTTCGGATATTCTGCCTTGGCGACATCGGTGAAGGTGGCCAGCAGGTCGATGATGTGGCCCGGCTGCTTTTCCAGGGTCCCGAGGCGGTCTCCGCTGATGACCTTCGGCCAATGCGCGATCAGCGGCGTGGCGATGCCGCCCTCGTCGGTGTAGTGCTTGTAGCGGGTGAAGGGCGTGTTGTTCAGGGTCGCCCAGCACTGGCCGATGAAGACGTCCGAGAAAGGATCGCCCGGATGCTCGCCGACGGAGCGGCCCTGGACTCCTGTCTCGGCATTGCCGCCGTTGTCGCTCAGGAACAGGATCAGCGTGTTGTCGAGCTGGCCGCGCTGTTTCAGCCCGTCGACCACCTCTCCCACCGCCCGGTCCATGCGCTCGATGACGCTGGCATAGATCGCCATCATCTGGTCGTAGCGATCCTTCTGCT
>JAQGPE010000336.1 GCA_028293225.1 Akkermansiaceae bacterium
GGTCGAGGAAAAGGACAAGGACTACCGCAAGGACGCCGATGGCCGCCCGATCACCCCCATTTTCACCCTCAAGCCGGTCACCCCCGAACTCCGCGAACGGGTCACCAAGGACTTCAAGGACTGGGCTTTCGACTGGGAGGATGTGCCGGTCTTCACCGGCGTCGCCAAAAGCGCCAACGATCCCTTCAAATAATCAGCCGCCTCAGCGGTCGCCCGGCTGCTCCTCCGCCGGGTGCGAGTGCAGCGGCACGCCGTTCCACAGGTTGACCACGTTGTTGGCGAACGCCACCGCCCCGGCGGCGACCACCAGCATCAGGCACAGGCAGAGCAGCAACATTTGCACGATCCACACCCGGGCCGAGCTGCGCGCCCGCCGCAGCAGCGCCCACCCAAGCAGGAACTGCCCGGCCAGCGCCGTCAGCGCCAGCGGGTAAAAGCCCGCCTCCACCAGGTGGCGCAGCTCCACCGGGTAGCCGCCGTCATTTCGCCAGAAATGCTGCATTTCCCGCAGCACCGCGAACCACAGCAGCACCCCGCCCAGCGCCAGCCCCAGGATCAGTCCGCCAAACAGACAGCCGGTCCGGGCGACATCGCCGGGCTTGCTGCTTTGGGTTCGCTGAAGATCCTGCACTGCTTAGGGTGTGAGCGCATTCCCTTGCGGGTGCAAGCAGCGCTCTTGTCCCGATCCCCCTTTTTGGGGCGATAACGTTGCCGATGCGCAAAAAGGAATCGCCTTTGGCTGCCGCGTCGGTCGAGATTCCGCGCGTGATCCATCCGACGGCGATCATCGACCCGAAAGCGACGATTGGTGCCAATGTGAGCATCGGGCCCTACTGCGTCATCGGTTCGGACGTCGAGCTCGGCGACGGCTGCGTGCTCCATTCCCACGTCATCCTCGGCGGCCCCTCGCGCATCGGCCGCGACAACCAGTTCTTCCCCTTCGCCGCCGTCGGCGGAAAGTCCCAGGACCTGAAGTACGAGGGCGAGCCGACCTGCCTGGAAATCGGCGACCGCAACGTCTTCCGGGAAAACGCCACGGTCCACCGCGGCACCCACGCCCACACCCCGACCCGCATCGGCTCGGACAATCTCTTCCTCTGCTACTCCCACGTCGCCCACGACTGCCAGGTCGGCAGCCACGTGATCCTGTCGAACAACGGCACTCTCGGCGGCCATGTCGAGGTGGAGGACCACGCCATCATCTCCGGCCTCGCGGCGGTCCACCAGTTCTGCCGCATCGGCTGCCACTCGATCATCGGCGGCTGTGCCAAGGTCACGCAGGACGTGCCGCCCTACATGATCATCGATGGCAACCCGGCCGTCACCCGCGGGCTCAACCTCGTCGGCCTGCAGCGCCGCGGCTTCACCGGGGAGGACATCAAGGCCCTCAAGGCGGCCTACAAGAAGCTCTTCCTCAAAAAGGACGCCAACCTGGCCACCGCGCTCAGCTCGCTGAAGGCCGACCGGCCCGCCAACCACGAGCCGGTCCGCCACCTGATCGACTTCATCGAAGGGTCGAAGCGAGGCGTCGCCCGCTGAAATGGAAAAGGCCCCGTGGATTTCTCCACGAGGCCTTGATGATAAATGATTTACGCGATTTACTCGCCGTCCTTCTTGTCAGGATTCTTGAACCACTTGTCGTTGTTCTTGAACTCGCCCTCGATGTCGAGCAGGCGGCTGGTGCCGTCCAGGAACAGCGCGGCGACCTTGCCGTCGTAGCGCTTCTCGTCAGGCAGGGTGGTGGACTCCAGCTGGCCGCTGTGGCCGCCCTTCGGGCCGTCGCAAAGGACCAGCACCCGGTTCGGGTCGTTGAAGTTGGCCATGCGCTTCTGGCCTTCCTCGGAGCCAGGGGCGGCGCCGTCGGTCTTGCCCATCACGGCGACGTTCCAGGCGTAAGAGATCGTCTTCTCGATCTGCTTGACCTTGAATTCCTTATCGTTGGGGCTGTGGAAAATCTCCAGCTCGGAGTCGTTCTTCGGGTCGGTCACCAGCACACCCCACCAATAGAGGTTGTCGTCCTCGAAGCGGTAGACCGGCAGCAGCCCGGCGTGATCGGAGCTGTAGGCGCCCATCCGCACGCCCATGTCGCGGCACTTGTTGCTGCTCGCGGTCAGGCGGGACTTGGTGATCGCCTTCTTGCCGATGCCGAAGCTCAGCGCGGCCAGGGCCACGATGATGACGATGACCACCAGCAGTTCGACCAGGGTGAAGCCCCCGGCCTGTCGTTTTCCAGCGTGTGAGTATCTCATGTCAGGTTTTTTGAAGCTCCCGGGACCCTGTCCGCCTTCGATGACCGACCGAACCGCTGACCCCGGGGTTTTCCCCAGCCGAGCAATTCCACCGGATGATTCAACGAAATTCCGATCCCGCGGCCAATTCTACCACGCAAAGATCACCGGCGGCACGATGATTTTCACCGGCCCGCCCCGCTTCTGCTCGCTTTCCTCCAGCGCGGAAACCAGCCCGGCCTCGAACTCCACCACCGTCTTCTCCTTCTCCTCCCGCGTCACCCCGACCAGCTGACGGAAGACCTGGCCGGAGATCGGGTCGCGCACATAGCTGTAGTGCGACACGTCTTCATACTGGATGTACTCCCACTTTCCGGAGCTGCCCTCGGCGGTCCGCTTGACCTGCGTCGTCGTCGGCTTGCCCAGCGACTGCTGGACCTCGTCCGGCGTCATCCCCACCGCCACCTTCTGCGCGGCGATCAGCTTCGCCACCTCGATCTGGCGGTGGTAGAAATTCTTCAGGTTCTCCACGAACTTTGGGTCGGTGGAGGAAAAAGCCTTCGGCCCCACCCACCCGGCGATCCCGTTGGTCTCGCCCTTGCCGCGCACCCGGTAGGCCTTCTCGGTCATCGCCTCCAGCACCACGCTCTGGTTCGCCTGCAGCGTCCCCAGCTTGGTGTTGCCGCCCTTGTCGGAAAAGACCGTCGCCGGATTCACCACCTGCAGGACGATCGGGTCCTTCACATAATCCGCCAGGTGCACCACGTCGGGATCGCGGTCGATCCCGACCTTGTGCTCGTCCTTGCGCACCTGCGCCCCCAGCGGATGAGAAGCCAGCACGGCGAAAAGAACCACGGGCAGCAGCGCCACTTTCATGATCGGAGTTTTCATGACCGGAAAAAGGACCGGGCACTCCCGGAAGAGGAGCCCGCCTGAAAGGTAGACGCACGGCGCGGCACTTCATTCAGCAGATTGTCGAAAAAAGTCCCTGCACCCCGCCAACCGCCGCCCCGATTCTGAAAAAAAAACCGCGAATGGACGCCAATGGACGCCAATGGACGCCAATGGACGCGAATGGACGCGAATGGATCCAGCGAGGGATCGCTTCTCCCCGCGCTTCAGATCCGCTCGTCACCAATTCTCCGAAAGACCCCGGTTAAAGGCAGGGATTTCGAATCCCCGCAAAGAGCCCTCCCTCTTTTTTCTTTATTCGCGTCCATTCGCGTCCATTCGCGGTTAACTCTCCCTGTCTTAAACCAGCGCCCCCGCGGCAAAAAGCCGCCTGTCCCCATTCGCGGTTGAAATTTCCCTCTCCCGCCCCTGTCCTCATTCCATGTCGAACCCGCCGCCCGCGAACCTGTCCGCCAAGCTCTTCGCCGCCGCCAAGGAACTCATCCCCGGCGGGGTGAACTCGCCCGTCCGCGCCTTCCGCAATGTCGGCGGCGACCCCTTCTTCGTCCGCAAGGCCAGCGGCTCCCGCATCGTCGATGTCGATGGCAAGACCTACATCGACGACATCGGCTCCTGGGGCCCCAATATCCTCGGCCACGCCCCCACCGTCGTCACCAATACCATCCACGAAGTCGCCAAGGACGGCATCTCCTTCGGCATCCCGAATCCCTTCGAGGTCGAGATGGCCCGCACCATCACCACCTGGGTCCCCTCCGTCGAAAAGGTCCGCATGTGCAACTCCGGCACGGAGGCCACCATGTCCGCCATCCGCCTCGCCCGCGGCTTTACGAAGCGCGACAAGATCGTGAAATTCGACGGCTGCTACCACGGCCACTCCGACTCCCTCCTCGTCGCCGCCGGCTCCGGCGCGCTCACCCACGGCCAGCCCGACTCCGCCGGCGTCCCCCAGTCCTTCGCCGACCAGACCCTGGTCCTCTCCTACAATGACCCGGAAGCGCTCGAAGCCCTCTTCACTGCCCGCGGTGAGGAAATCGCCTGCATCATTGTCGAGTCCTACCCCGCCAATGCCGGCTTCGTCCTGCCCCGCCCCGGCTACCTCCAGCTCCTCTCCGACATCAC
>JAQGPE010000342.1 GCA_028293225.1 Akkermansiaceae bacterium
CCTACGGGTATTGATGGAGGCAATGCAGGCTGCGGAAGATTTTCCGCGAGGATGAAGGGGGGCGGTGAAAGCCGTCCTCCTTTGGGACCATGCCAGGCCTGAGTCGCGGCGGGGGGGGGAGGGCAGGAAGGCGCCGGCGCGGGTCCGGCGGGCGTCTGGCGGGCGTCTGGCGACGGCAGGAAGGCGGGTGTCTTCCGGTAAACAAAAGCAGGACCCATTCATCTCATTTCATTTCATTTTATTTCTATGTCCAACATGAAACCAGAGCGCGGGGCGATGCTGCGCGCGATTTCCGGCGCGGCCGTCATTTTCGGCGGTGCGGTCTCCCCACTGCTGGCGGCTGATCCGTCGTGGTGGCGGCAGGATGATACGGTGGTGATCACCAGTGCGGCGCCGAACAACTACGGTCCGGTCACCGTCGGCCAGGCGAAGCACATGGCGAAGAGCGCCCTGACGGCGCTGCGCAAGGTGGCGCCGCAGGTGGCGAATGCGGTGGAGGCGGACCTGGTGGGGACGGGCAAGCCGATCCCGACGTGGGTGGCGCCGGCGCCGGGAAGCGATCTGGCGAAGGCGCAGTCGGCCGCACTCCTGGCGGGGCAGTTGAAGGCGATCGCGGCGCCGTTCTATGAGCGGCTGCACGGCTATGCGCCGGCATGGCTGGATCTGAGGCTGCAGGCGGCCGGGACGTACACGAGCGGCTCGTACTTCCCGTGGACGGCGGCGGCGGCGGATGATGCGAACTATGCGATCGCGACGATCGGGCAGTTGAAGGCGGTGTTTGCGCTGGATTTCGCGTTGGACTCGGAGATGGATGACGATTGTGACGGGATTCCGGACCTATGGGAGTATGCGGTGATCCATGCGGACACGACCGGGACCTGGACGGCGATCAACCAGATCACGCTGCTGAATGCGGCGACGATCGGGCTGACGAGTCCGGCCGGGGCGCCGCCGCACACGCTGTCGCTGCATTCGTCGGCGCAGGTGGACAATCGGATCGCGGGGAAGGCGGCGACGAATTCGCTGGCGATGTTTGTCAATTATCAGGCGAATGGCGCGGCGGGAACCTTCGTCCGGAATACCGATTTCTGGGCGGCGGACATGGCGCAGGAACTGACCTGCATGTCACCGTGGAACACGATGGACAGCTCGCGCCGGGCGGGGACGCTGGTCACGCCGCGGCATATGCTGGTGGCGCATCATTTCTTCCTGAATCCGGGGACGGTGGTGACGTTTGTGACGGCGGGAAATGTGCCGGTGACGCGGACGGTGGTGAACTCGATGATGGTGCCGAACACGATCAATGTGCCGGTGCAGGGCACCAGCACGGACCTGGATATGGTGTTGCTCGACGCGGATTTGCCGCCGTCGATCACGCCCTGCCTGGTGCCGCCGGCAAACCTGGCTCAGTATATTCCCCGGCACGACTTCATTCCCGGCTCATACCGGACACCGCTGATTGCCGGCATGGGGCTGAACCAGGAGGAAGAGGGTTTCGTCAATCAGTTCTACGTGGTGAGTGATGGCTTGACGGGTTTTCAACCGCCGAATGCGACGGCTTTTCCGAAACGGGCGGAGTTTAACAAGTTGGTGATTCTCTATGACTCCGGGAATCCGAGTTTCCTGCTGGTGAACAACAAGCTGATGCTGATGACGCTGTGGCATACCAATCCTTTTGGCGGCGGGGCCGGCGATGGGGTCTGGAACCGGACGGCGTCGTTCAACTCGACGATCGCCGCACTGGATGCCGCCGCCGGGATCACAGGAGGTACGGGATACACCGTAACGGAGATGGATCTGAGCGAGTTCCTGAAGTTCTAAGAGGGGCGGGCTTCCCTTTGTGGGGATGCTGCTGCCAGGAAACGCCGGCTCCGGTGAATGCTGCCGGGGCGGGCGTTTTCGCGGGACGGGGTGAGTCGAGACGCGGATTTTACACAGGGAGGGTGGACGGGGTTTGCGGGCGGGATAGGGTTGGCGCGGCCGGAGTGTGCCGGACCGATTGAGTGATGATTCATTCGAGGGTATGGTGCGGATTGGCTCATCCTCCGATGATGAAAATTCAATCAACGATTCAAGCGATCTCCCTGACTCTGCTGGCGGCGGGTTGCTGGCTGCCGGCCTCGCTCAGCGGTCAGGAGGGCGGGGCGGCCGCTCCTGCCGGGCGGGGCGGGGAGAAAACGGCGGCGGCGGAAGCGAAGCCGGTGAGCGATGAGGAGGCCGGGAAATGGGTGGATGCCTTTCTGAAGGCGCCGGCCGTGCCGGGCCCGCAGCTGGACATCACGATCGCCGGATTGGACGGGACCCTGGGGAGTGAGAAGGCGAAGTGTGCGATCAAGGTGATCTCCGCCCGCAATGCGGCGGCGTTTGCGCGGATGTGGAAGCTGTATCCCGATCTGACGGCGGATGAGCAGGGGATCTTCGCCCTCTTTATCCAGGGCGCGGACCATCTGGACCAAGTGCCTGCGATGATCGCGGCGCTGCCGAAGACGAAATCCGAGGCGGCCAGGACGACGCTGAGCATCTCCACGAGTGCGGTGATTTCCGCGGCGCTGCAGATTCCGGAAAGAGCGGATGAGGCGGCGAAACAGGGGGAGGAACTGAAAGCGGCGGGATTTGCCCAGCAGCCGCTGGTGAAAAGGCTGGAGGCGCGCAAGGCGGCGAAGAAGTGAACGGGTCCCGTGCGCGGGTGGGTGGAAGAATCCAGCGATGAGGAGTTACCGGGCGGGGTGGTCGTCGTCGATGGCGGAGGGTTTGCCGGTGGTGGTCATTTCGACGAGGAAGTGGTTGAGGATTTTGCCGGTGCTGTTCTCGCGGTCGGTGCGGTGGAAGATGGGGGTGGCGCCAGCCATGGTGGCGAGGCCGTGGTGGGGCTGCCAGTCGGGCTCGGTGTAGGTGTATTCCCAGGTCCGGGATTTGACGGTGAGGGTGACGTCGGAGCCGGGGGCGATGGGTTGGGGCGGGGAGAGGGTGTTCCGGGCGGTGACGATGATGCGGTAGCCGAGGGAGCCCTTGCCGGTGGGCGGGGAGCCGGCGAGGCCCGGGCCGGAGAGGATGATGACGGTGAGGTCGTCGAAGCCTTCGAGCGATTCGTCGCTTTGGACATCGCCGCGGTGGCTGGTGATGAGGTGGGCTCCGGCGGGGATTTTGTGGTGGCTGATGTGGCTGTCGCAGGAGAGGAGTTTTTTGAAGACGTCGAGCAGTTGCTGGTCGTCGGTGGGGCCTGCGGCGGTCTTGGCTGCGGGTGCGGCCGGATCGGCGGCGCGGAGGGCGGGGGTGAGGAAAAGGCCCGCGGCGAGACAGAGGTGGAGAGGCTTTGTCATGGGTGGCAGGGATAGGGGATGAAAGCGGGAAATCAAGGACGGTGCGGGAGCTGACAGCGATTTTACCGAGGACTGGTGGACGGGGAGCGCGGGGCGGGATAAGGTGGACGGAAGGAGGGATGAAGGACGCGCGCAGGATGAAGGTACGAGGAGTGTCGTGGTTGGCGCTGCTACTGGCGGCGGCGGCGCTGGCCGGGGTGGGTCCGTGTTTGGCTGAGACGGAGGGGAAGGGAAATCCCTCGTCCGGGAAGGCGGATCCCTCGTCCGGGAAAGCGGATCCTTCGTCCGGGAAGGCGGCTGAGGTGGCGGAGAAGCCGGTGCCGGCTCCGGTGAAGACCAGCGACCCTGCGGTGAAGGCGACCGCTGCCCCTGGAGGGGAAAAAGAAAGCCCGCCTCCGCCGGTCCGGCCTTCCTATCCTACGAGTTCCGATCTGCAGAAGACAGAGGAGGAGGGCAAGCGCTTGGCGGGGCTGTTGCGTTCTGAATTGGAGAAGGGAGATCTGGAGGGGTTTTCCTCCACTCTCTTTCAGATTCTGAACGCGTATCCGGGCGACCCGTCACTCCTGCTCGAGGATTTCCGCGATCAACTCTCCAGTGGCAAGCTGGAGGCCCGCCAGGCGATGGCCGATGCTTTCCTCAAGATGGGGACGCATCGGGAGGAGGCTGTGGCGGCGCTGCGGGAAATTGTCCGGCAGACCGATGTTCAAAGGCTCAAAATCGATGGGGAGTCCTACAGTCCCCGTAGCATTGCGGCCCGAACGCTCGCTCAATATGGCGCTACGGAGGCTGCCGATGACCTCTGGGAGCTTTACCAGCAGAGTTCCAACGGGTCACTGCTCACCTGGCTGGGGCGGCTGGGCGACGATCGGCCTCGTGAGATTGTGAAGGAAGCGGTTAAAAGCAACAATGTCATGTCTTACCTCGAATTGGTCGGGAAGTATGATGTGAAGGAGGCGGAAGCGCCGTTGAAAGCGATGATTGCGGCTCGCGATCAGGCTCGCAACCAGCCGAACTATGAACGGTATGAGGCGGAAGGGGCGCTCTTCCGAATCACTGGAGACGAGTCTCATTTGCAGTATCTGTTCGACCACGCCGGGGACACTTCGAGTCTTGCGGTCCTGAGTGGATTGAAGACGCCGGAGGTTCAGGAGTTTCTGCAGAAGCTGGTGCTTTCCGGGAAGGATACGGTCGCCCAGACCGCATTCATCGGCCTGTATGCGAGCTACCCGGATGATCCGGTGGTGAGGAAAGTGGTGGTGGATGGCCTGGAGTTGAAGAACCTGAATTCGAAGATCGGGTGGGATGCTCTTCTTCAGGTCGCGGTGAACATGCGGGATCCTGAGATCGACGGGATCGGACAGAAGTTCGAGGACAAGGTTCGGGACGGTAGTTGGACGAAGCGCCACAACCGGCGCAACTGGCCGTTTCTCAATAGCCTGCTGGATTAGGTCGCGGAGGGCGATTTCGAGGGCGGAGGCGGGCTGTGTCGGGTTTCGACGCGACCCGCTTTTTTTGGGGGAGCCACGGCGTTTATGATGGGATCTGTCTCTAGAGGGCAGGGGAGGGGAGACGTCGGACTCGAAGACGTCAGACGCTAGACTTGAGGGAGAGGACGGGCCGCTGAGAGGAGCGGACGCGGTGGATTTTTTTGAGTGGCGGAGTTTCGAGGCGCGTCCGTCGTGCGCCTACGGCGGGTGTTGTCGACCTGGGGCTCCTTGCCCCTTCAGGGCGGCGTCACCCCAGGCTGGTATCGTGCCGGGCCGTTGGCCCTCTGGAGGGCGTGGCGGTTTGCGGGGGACAGGATTGATTTGCCCCGCCGGGCAAACCCTGTGGGCTGGCCCTGCGTGTCAG
>JAQGPE010000345.1 GCA_028293225.1 Akkermansiaceae bacterium
CGACGCGGTGGTCGACTCCTTCGTAGTGGCCGCAGAGGAGGATGAGGTGGGACTCCGTGGCGAGTTCGCGGGCGACGGCCTGCTTGAAGACGCGGCCCTGGGGGGTCATGAGGATGACCTTGGCTTCCGGGGTGCGGAGTGCGGCGATGGCGTCGAAGATGGGGCCGGGCATCATCAGCATGCCCTGGCCGCCGCCGCAGAGGTAGTCGTCGGTGCGGCGGTGCTTGCCGGTGGCCCATTCGCGGAGGTTGTGGGCGTGGATTTCGACAATGCCGGCGGAGCGGGCGCGCTGGAGGATGCTCTCGCTGAGAGGAGCGAGGGCGACGTCGGGGAAGAGGGTGACGATATCGATGCGCACGGTGCGTTGTTTTCAACGGCCCGCGGGGGCCAGTTCAACCTGAGGTGGAGGCCGGTGCCGGGATACGAAAAAGCCGCCCTTTGCAGGACGGCCATTCGTGTCGTGAAACCAATGAAAAGAGAGCAACCCGTAGGGGAATCGAACCCCTATTGCCAGAATGAAAATCTGGAGTCCTAACCGTTAGACGAACGGGTCTTGCTATCGTGCCGCGTGCGGCGGGGGAAAAACTAAGTACTGGCGAACGGATGGCAAGGAAAAAGGAGCATGGAAAAGGAAGGAATTTTCACGCTCCGGGAAGGGGGGCCGCGGGGAGGTGTCGCGGCCGCGCTGGACGGGGAAGTGTGAAAATTGCGTGAAGATTATCTGTAGAAGATAAGTAAAGGCGTTTCCCTACAGCGTCCGCTGGTGAGGTTTTTGTGACAGGTTAATTGTAAAAAACGTGTCAAAATGGAATAGGGTTTATTCCCTGCCTTCATTGGTTAGAATGAATGGTTCGTTTGAATCAATACAAGTAACACAAAATAAATGAATTGAATCATGTTTAGCATGGTGCTCATTCCGCTGCGAATTTCCCCTGCGCTGATTTAATGCAAGAAGTCGAGAAACCTTTCCCATGAAATCCGGTTGCAATTCGGAAACAGGATAGCATTCTGCCGCCGCTGTTAATTGAATCTCTAACTCCTCCGACCCCATGAGCCGCCCCAGACGTGTAGCCCCCCGCCCCTCGGGTGCCCCCCCGACCCGCATCGTGGTCGTCAAACAGGGAGGAGGCGGAGCCGGGACCACCGCCGGCCTTCTCGTTCTCGCCCTGGTGATCGGCGCCGGCGGCTGGGCTTTCTATCAGAAAAGCCAGAACGACAAGCCGAAGACGGAAAACAAGCAGGTGGTGGTGGAAGACGGCAGCAAGAAGCTGGCCGGGCCGTCCGCTGACCAGTTCCCTGCGACCGAGACCAAGAACACCGGCGAAGGCATGAAGTTCATCGCCCCGGAAAAGGTGACGGAGCAGAAGCCGGCGGAAACCAACGGCGGTACCGCCACGCCCTACGGTGGCAAGCAGCGGCCGACGATCAAAACCAACGAGGGCGTTTCGAACGACGGCTCGCCGGAGAGTGTCGCCGCGGCGGCGGTTTCCGCCGAGCTGGATCGAGAGGACATGCTCTCCGTGCTCGGGATCGACGCGCAGAAGCAGGCTTCCAAGAAGCGGGAAGCGGACCTTTTCGACCGGGCGATGAAGGTGGGCGCCTGGCAGGGCTATCAGGAACTGCTGATGCGCTCCCTTTCCGGAAACATCAACAAGGTCCGCCAGGGCGAAGGCCGCGGCCGCTATGACGCGCTGTGGGCGGAGCAGGTTTTTTACCAGGATTTCCTGCAGTGGCAGATCCTGAACCGCTTCCAGCCGGGCGACATCGGCTACTCGGAAAAGAGCCGCGGCTTGATGACCTGGCTGTTGAAGAACAACGACGCGATGGAGGAGACCCTCCTCACCGTGAAGCAGGGCGACAACAAGAAGAAGGTCATCGCCATGCTGGCCGACTGCCACGCCGAGAATCCGGACCAGTTCGGCAAGTACTTCAATCTGGCCCTGGCCTGTTCGGTGGTCTTCGACCAGACCGTCTCGATCCCGGCCGCCAGCAGCGCCCACGATTTCCCCTCCACGGTCGACCCGATGGCCCGCTACCACTGGTACATCGAGAAGAACGAAAAGGGCAAGCTGCTCAGCCCGGTGGACCGCAGCACCGCGCGGGATCTGGTCTGGGTGGTCTGCGCCCCGGTGCCCGACAGCGAACTGGACTGGGCGATCGACAAGATGCACCTGAGCCGCAAGGGCTGGGGTGCGACCTATGACAAGGTCGAGTACCTCATGGAGCGCGCCGTCAAAGGCACCAACCCGTATGACGAGTACACGCTGGCCGAGATCCTCAAGAAGGGCGGCATCTGCGGCGACCGTTCCTATTTCTGTGTGAACACCGCCCGCGCCCACGGCATCCCGGCGATGACCATCGGCGGCGAAACGGACCTGGGCGGTCACGCCTGGGCCGGGGTGAAGATCCGCGACGACGAGTGGACCACGCTGGTGGGCCGCATCGGTGGCGCCGCCAATGGCAAGGCCGACAACCCGCAGCTCGGCGGCCAAATCAGCGAACAGGAAATCTGGTTGTGGAATGACCGCGCGCAGCAGAGTGCGGTGGCCACCAAGGGCGTGTTCCGCTGCCTGTGGCTGGCGGACTTCCTGGAAATCGTCGACCAGCAGAAGGAAGCCGAGACCGCGGTGACGCAGGCCAACACCATCGGCCGGCCGTTTTCCGAAACCTGGCTGAGAGTCTACGACCAACTGGTCGGCAGAACCGAGCGCGCCGAGAACAAGGCCGCGCCGGAAATCGTCGACGCCTGGGTGGCCTTCGTCGCCGAGATGCGCAATGAGTTCCGCGAGAATCCGCGCATGGCCGAACTGGCGACCAAGGCCGAGAGCACCTACATTTTCCCGAACATCCCGGCCGAGGAAGCCCGCAAGGCC
>JAQGPE010000373.1 GCA_028293225.1 Akkermansiaceae bacterium
GCGGCAGCCACTTGGCGAAGACGTAGTCATGGTCCAAGACGTAGTCGTGGTCCTTTGCGCCGGTGTGGCACTGGATGCAGTTCTGTATCTTTCCGGTGCTGAAGTCTCCGCCTTTGGTGGCGAAGAAGTATTCCCAGTCGCCGTGTTCCGGGTCGTAGCCCTTGGCGCGCTTGATCATGCCACCGATCGCGGTGACCGCGTCGCCTGGGCCGAGCTTTTCCTTCACGATGACCGACCCTTCGGCATACGGGCCGGCCAGTTTCTGGTCGAGCTTTCGCGTTGCGGGCTCGCTGGCGTAGACATGGATGCGGGCTTCGGTGTGAGGACCGTAAACTTTCGCCGCCGCTTTGACTGCCCCTGCCGCCGAAGTGGAGCACAAAGTAGAGATGACCGGGCTCACCTGGTAGGGTTTCGGGGTCATCCGCTTGTAGTCGCGGTAAAACGTGAAGGCGTTCTCTTTGGTGACCGTGATTCCAGCCACCGCGGGAGGAGGCGAGGGTTCCTCTGCGATGAGGGAGCCGGAGATGCCGGAGAGGGCGATCATCAAGGCGGTTCTCTTCATCCTCCCGTGGTGAACGAAATCCGCCGTGCCGGCGATGCCGCTGATGCGCTTTACGCGGAATTTATGATCCGGAAGGTCCATCCCCGGAGTCGATGCGGCGGTAGGTCTGTGCCGCATCGTGGGCGGTGGAGTCGCCCTGGAAGTAGCGGAAGATCTGGCGGTCGCTGAGAGCGCGGACGGTCATCGCGTTCCGGTAGGCTGAAGAAAAAGCCCACAGCCCGGCGGCGAGCAGCAGGAGGGGATCCCAGAGATTGCGGTGAAACAGCCGCTCGAGCAGGGCGGCGAACTCCGGCAGCGACTGGATCCAGAAAAACAGCAGGATCATGGCCATGGAGCGGATCAGGTCGGAAAGGGTCTCCGCCGTGGTGATTTCCTTCACCGTGCCGGAACGGCCGCCGCGCAGCAGGGGGCCGGGCAGCAGGAGACTGCAGATGATGGCCAGAGCGACCATGACGAAGGCGGCCCACTGGATTTCCCGGGACCAGCACGCGACGGCGGCGACGGCAAACACCGGTCCGCCGATCGCCAGCAGGGTGAGCCGGCGGCGCAAGGCCTTGAAGCGGGTGGGTTCGCGGAGCTGCATGGGGTTCGCCGTGCAGATTGCAAGCGGCCGGGATTGAAGGCGAGCCGTAATCGAGCTCCGCAGGGCGTCCCAACGAAAAACCCCGCTTCCTGAAACAGGAGAGCGGGGCTTTCGAAAAAGGAATCCGGGATCAGTCGTACTTCGGCGACTTGTGCTTGGTGAAGTAGCCGTCGCCGACGTAGAACATCGGTGGATTGTCAGGCAGCGGCGTGGCGTCCGGGGCCAGGGCGATCTTGCCGATGGTCGAGTCTTCGGGCTGGGACTGGGCGATGCTCACGGGCGTGCCGATTTTCACCAGGGCGAAGAACTTCGGCGCCAGGTTCTCGTGCATGCGGATGCAGCCGTGGGTGCAGGGCTCATGCTTCAGCCAGCCGGTGTGGAAGCCGTAGTTCGGCTTGAACTCGCACCAGTAGGGCATCGGCGTGCCCTTGAAGGACCAGCCGGACGGCTTGCTGGCCAGGAAGCTCTGCTTGGCGTTCTGGCCGGAGTAGGCGTAGCCGTGGGTGTTGGCGCGGTGCTTCGCTTCCTTGTTATAGATCGTGAAGCTGCCGGTCGGGGTGCCGGCGCCCGGCTTGCCGGTGGAGACCGGCATGACCAGCAGGGCCTTGTCGCCCTCCATGACGTAGGCCATCTGGTGGGCCAGGGAGACCTTCACGCGCACGGCGGAGGGATTCGAAGGCTTTTTGGTCGGACGGTCGTAGGCCTGGTAAGCGGCGACGGAACCGGAGCCGGAGGAGGTCGGCAGATTGCAGGAGCTCAGAAAGCCTGCACCAAGCGCGACGGCTGCGAGGAGAGTGGGTCGGATGAATTTCATGAAAGGAAAAGCGGTTTCCACCTCCGGTTTGTCAAAGCCGGGGCCGGAGCGCAAGCGGACATCTCGACCACCTGGGATTTACCGCGCTCTTTCCCATGAAACGACCCGCTGGTTCTCGAAAACGACCGTGGCGCGGCGATATGGCACGTAGGTGACTTCGGTGCCATAGGAGAAGGCGGAGTAGGGGTAGTAGCGGCCATACCCCCCGTAGCGGCCGTATCCGTATCCGCCGCCGTAGAAGCCGCCGATGTTGTCCGAGTAGACCGGCGTGCTGCCGGCGTAGTCCCAGCGCATGGTGGACTTGCCCTTTTCGCTGGTGCCGACGTATTCGCGGCTGGCTTTGCCCCAGGCCAGGTAGACGGCGTCCGGTGACATGCCCTTGTCGATGATGCCGCGGCTGACCAGATCCTGGTGGCGGGCGGGGAGGTGGTGATAGAGGGAGGGCTCCTGGGCAATTCGCGCCTGCGGGGTGGTGGGGACGCAGGAAGCGAGAAGCAGTGCGCAACCGCCGAGCGCGATCATGGTTTTCATGAGCGCATCCTAGCGCGTCCCACCGCATCGTGCAAATCACAACCGCGTGTGGAAAACGTGTCGACGGGATGTTTCCGAACACGCTTGCCAACCGCGAAGCGCGCCCCGCAAGCTCCCTGCCGAACCTGTCCCCTCACTGACTCCATGTCCGAACTGCTCGAAGACGACGACCTGAAAGCCGGCCTCAAAAAATGCCCCGAGTGGGAATTTGAGAAGACCTTCATCACCCGCACCATCGAATTCGAGGAATTCATGGAAGCGATCGATTTCGTCAATGACCTGGCCGAAATCGCCGACGAAGCCCAGCACCACCCCGACATTCACATCCGCGATACCAAGGTGTCCCTGAAGCTGACCACGCACGACGCGGGCGGCGTGACCGAGGCCGACGTCGAGCTGGCGCAGCGGATCGACAATCTGATCGACTGATTTTGCGCGGGGCCAAGTGTTCCTCTTTCCCAATGAAAAGCCCGCCTGGTGATCCCGGCGGGCTTTTTCGTGGACGGAAGCGGTTGCGAGAGGACGGCCGCCGGATTAACGCGGCAGCATCAGCTCCTCATCGGTCAGGCCGGTGAGTTCGCGCAGTCCTTTCAGCAAGCGGTTCAGGATCAGGTAAAGGATGCCCATCAGCGGGATGCCGATCGCGGCGAAACCGGCGAAGTGCAGCTTGCCGACGATGGCATTGTAATTCTCCAGCGCGTCCGGAGCGGAGGAGTTGAAGCCGCGGAAGAACCACAGGGCCAGGCCGACATTCATGAAGGCGCTGAGGATGAAGGAGGCGGCGAAGATCTTGTTCGCGCCGGCCTGGAGGTCGGTGTAGCCGCTCTGGGTCATCTTCTCGGCGACCTTTGACTCAATTTTCGGGATGTCGAAGAGGGTGTCATTGTAGAGGAAGACGCGGATCAGCGGGTTTTCCGTGCGGCCGGAATTCAGGATCGCCACCGCCAGGATCAGCGGGATCAAGCCTTCCTTCACTCCGTAGAGCAGGCCAGCGTCCGGCTTCACCGTGCCGTCGGCATTCCACAGGTAGAACGTCAAACCACCGGAAAGGGCCACGGAGATCAGGCCCAGCACCGAGAAGAAGTTACCCTTCCTGGTCTGGATGAAGTGCCAGATGCCGTAGCCGATGGGCAGCAGCAGCGCCAGGACGATGGCCTTCAACGGGCCGATCTGCCAGAAATGGGCGGTCTTCCCGAGCTTGACCTGCAGGTCCGGATCCTTGCTCAGGAAGCTGAGGATCAGCACCGGGATCAGGACATTGACGAGGATATTGGCGAGCGGGTGCTCCTGCTTTGGCTTGGGGTCCGGCATTCGCCGTGCAGCCAAGCCGGGAAGGCGGGCGATGGAAACGGAAAAAAGCCGGGCGATGACGCGGGGCCTTGCATCCACGGGGGATGCTGGCCCTGCGTGACAGGCTTGTCATTCTGAGAAGCGGCGATTTTCCCGTTTTGAAAAACGCCGGCCGGGGCTTGGCAGTGGCAGGATGAACGCTTTCCTGATCCTTCAGTCCTCAATGCCGCCCCCGATTCTCACTCAGAAGGCCGAGTCAGGGCCATGCTGTATCAAGGCGCGATCGCTCTTCAGGACCTCTTCTGGCGCGGAGGAGAGCCGGAGTGGCAACCAACCGCTATTGCTGATCGAGCTTGGCCAACGAGCACGATGTAGTATGGACCTCGCATGCTTCGCGTGGTGCTCTGTTGGCTGGCGGCGTCCCTTCCGGGGCTTTGTGACCTCACTTTTGAGACGACTCGCAAGGGCGTGACGGCGGCCCCTGAGGGCGGAATCCTGAAGGTCGAATTTCCGTTCAAAAACAATGGAAGCGAAGCGGTGACGATCTCGCGCTACGATAGCGGCTGCGGATGTCTGACCGGCAGGCTTGATGGCAACAAGACCGGCTACGAGCCGGGAGAAAGCGGCAAGGTCATGATCGAAATCGACTCCACCAATCTCTCCGGAGTCGTTGAAAAGGAGTTGGGAATTTGGGTGAAAGGGAAGACCGACAGCCCTGAGGCAATTTTAAAGGTCGGCATCACCGTTCCAGAATTGATCCAGGTCGAACCCAGGACGCTACGCTGGAATGCGGGAGAACCGCTTGTCGCGAAGTCGATGATTGTAACGATCAACTCACCGGAGGCAATTCACGTCACCGGGACATCGTCTGATCAGCAGAACTTCACCAGGACCGTCAAAGTGATTGAAGACGGACGAAAGTATGAAATCGCCATCACTCCGCGCGATGCCTCTCAGATCGGTGCGTCAGCGTATCGGATCGAGACGGATTGCCGGATCGAACGGTTGAAGACCAAAGTGGCGTTTCTGGCCATTTCAGGTTCGCCCTCAAAGTGAGGGCGGCTTGCACAGTCAAGCTGTTGAGGTTGTGCAATTCGCTGAGGTCGCGTCCGATTTTGCGACGTTTGAATTTATTTTTGTTATGTAAATTCGACGGAATGCCTATCGATCCTGATTGACGAATCGGGATGGCCCGATAGTTCTCCGCCCACATATGACAAGGGTTCTTCCCCTCCGTGTCGATTTTCTGCGTAACCGCCCCCTTCGATCCCTGCTGCTGGCCGTCGCTTGCTCCACCGGATCTCTACCGATAAGCACGATCTTCGCTGAAGAAGCGACGATCCCGGACAACGAAACCCAGGTGGATCCATCCACCTGGCTGCGGCCCATTCCGGAGAACCTCGCCGCTTCCGATCTCAGGGGCATCCTCTACGAGCGCTGGAACGATGTGCCCGGAGCGATGGTCAGGGATCTTCTGCAATCCCCGCAGTTCAAGCAAGCTGCGACGAATCGTGGCCTCGCCGATGTGCTGGAGTTCCCGTCCGGCGACGGCAAGGATTTCGGCATCCGGGCCCGTGGCTATATCGTGCCGCAGCGGTCCGGCAAGGTGCGCTTCTTCCTTTCCTCCGACGACAACGCCGAGTTGTGGCTGTCGCCTAACAACGATCCGTTTTCCAAGCAGAAGATCTGCTGGCTGACCGGGCCGGGCTGGTTCGGCTCATCGCCCCGCGATCTCACCAACCGGATTTCAACCCAGCTCAGTGCGCCGGTCGACGTCGTCGCCGGAAGGCCTTATTACTTTGAAGGTTATCATAAGGAAGCCAGCGGAGATGACCATTTCGAAGTTTACTGGCAATACGAGGATGATAAGGATCCGGTCTCGATTCCCAATGAATCGCTGCGACCCTATGCCGGCAATCCGGCCGACGCGGACGACGACGGCCTGCCCGACCTGTGGCAGACCCAGAACGGCCTCGACGGCAATGCGGCGCGCGCCTGGTGGGAGGACGCCGACGGCGACCTGGTCAGCAACTACGACGAGTATCTCGGCCACACCGCGCCGCTCGACAACGGCCCGGTGCAAGGCGCGCTGCTCTTTGAAACCTGGTACGGCACCGTTGGTTCAGACGTCGCCGACC
This sequence comes from Akkermansiaceae bacterium, assembly GCA_028293225.1. Classification (GTDB taxonomy): domain Bacteria; phylum Verrucomicrobiota; class Verrucomicrobiia; order Verrucomicrobiales; family Akkermansiaceae; genus Haloferula. The sequence goes on from JAQGPE010000373.1 coordinate 5,919, forward strand.
TGCTGCGCGATCCGCGCTTCAAGGAAGCCGCCCACCGCAGCGTTTTCCTGACCGAGGGCAGCATCACACCGAAGAGCGACGCCAGCTTCAACGGCACCCGCCTGAGCGGCTGCCTCGTGCCGAAGGAAAGCGGCGACTACGAACTGGCGGTGGCCGGTGACGACGCCGCCGAGCTGTGGCTGTCGACCGACGAGTGCCCGCTCAACAAGGTCCGCGTCGCTTTCAACGACCATTGGCGCGGCAAGACTCCGGAGGAGGAATGGGCCGCCGTGCCCGCCCAGCAGGCGGTCTCCCGTCACCTCGAAGCCGGCCAGGCCTACTACTTCGAAGTCCTGCAAAAGGACAAGCTCGCTCCCGGGTGGTCGGCCCTCGGCTGGCGCAAGAAGGGCGAGGCGGCCTACTACAAGGTCACCCCGGAATTCCTGCAATCTCCCGGCATCGACCCGCAGGATCCCGATCGCACCTTCCTGCCGCAGGCCTGGGCCCAGCAATCGCAGGCCCGCGTGGCTCAGCGCCGTAGTCTCGCCGGCGAAGAAACTCCGCCCGCGCCCGATCTCACCGAACACGGCGATCCTGATCACGACGGCCTGGAAAACTGGCAGGAAGCCAAGCTTGGCACCGACCCCTACACCCGCACCAGCGCGCCGGGCGCCCTGATCCGCGAGTGGTGGTTCAACATTCCCGGGGTCTCGCTGCTACGCACCCGCCAGAACGGCGTGTTCCTGCAACCGCCGTCGATGCGGACCCTGACCGATGGCTCGGTGGCCGAGGCCAACACCGTCGACTACTTCGCCTCGCGGCTGCGCGGCCAGGTCACCGCGCCGGTGGCCGGCACCTACCGCTTCTGGATCGCCGGTGACGACCACTGCGAACTGTGGCTGTCGGATGACGGCACCAAGTTCGCCAAGCGCAAGATCGCCTGGATCACCCCGGAGACTTGGGAAAGCCCCGATACCGACGCCTGGACCAATCCGCAGGAGTGGGACTCGCGGCCGCAGCAGGAGTCGGAAATGATCGAGCTGGAGGAAGGCGAGAGCCGCTTCCTGGAAATCCTTCACAAGGAAGCCGGCGACAAGGATCACGTGGAAATCGCCTGGCAGTACAAGCGCCACGGCTCGTCGGTCTGGTCGGCCCGCAACCTGATTCCGTCCGCCGCACTGAGCTCCTACGCCGGCGATGACGATGACCTCGACGACGACTACCTGCCCGACAGCTGGGAAATCGCCAAGGGCCTCGACCCAGCCGACAACGGCGGCAAGGACCACGACAAGCAGGGCGAGGACGGCGATTTCGATCACGACGGCCTGACCAACCGCGAGGAATACCTGCGCGGCACCGACCCGTGCAACGCCGACAGCGACGGCGACGGGGTGGGGGACTACGACGAGATCCATCTCTACGGCTCCGATCCGACCAAGAAGGACGCCTCGCCGCCGGTCAAGGACCGCGACTTTCCGCTGGCCGACTATCATGCCGCGCCCGGCCAGTGGTTCCTGACCGATGCCGGCACGCTGATTTCCCTGACCCGCCGCGGCCCGGTCGATCTGAGCTTCAATCTCGACACCGCCGGGGTCTTCGTCGTGCAGCTCGACGCGCGCATCAGCACCCAGGACGCCTACTCGCCGCCAATCCCGGTGATCGTCAGCGTCGATGGCCGCCAGCTCGGCAGCGGCGAGGTCGTCAGGGAAGGCAACACCTTGCGCTGGCTCACGCCGTGGCTTTCCGCCGGCAACCACACGGTCACCGTCAACAATCGCAACACCCGTCTGGGCCGCGCGCTGGAAATCACCGGCCTGTCGCTCTACCGCCACGAAGGCGAGGACCTCAACCAGAACGGCATCCCGGACTGGATGGAAGGCCTGTTCAAGAACCTCGATGGCATCAACCCGGGCTATAGCGAATCGATCACTTCGCCACAGTGCGTGGAAGGCGTCTGGCGTTTTGCCGGCACGGCCAAACTGACTGCCAATGGTGAAGAGGTCGCCGCCCAGCCAGGCCTGAGCGGCCACTGGTTCGCCAACGTGCCGCTGTCCTTCAGCGGCGACACCGCCTTCGCCGCCACCTTCGAGGACGGAGCGATCACCAAGCAGTCGACCTTCCACTGGATCAACACCGATCTGTTCACCGCGCCGGATGTGATCACCGTGCGCAGCGGCGACTCGCTCAAGCTGACCGCCATTCCGACCGGCACCGACGGCAGCGCCACCCACGTCACCTACACGCTGGCGGACCAGGCCGTGGGTGAAGCCGGTGGCGCGGAGCCGACCGCCGTGAAGTTCGACCAGCCCGGCACCTTCACGCTGACGGCCCACACCGTCACCGGCACCGAGACCGTCGATGCGGCGATTTCGATCAAGGTGGTCAAAGCCGACTTCGGCGCGGACTTCAGCTTGGCCTCCGGCACGCCGCGGGTGTGGAACCTGCCCGGCATCGACAAGGCCCTCACGCTTGAAAGCGACAAGGAGCTCAGCCTGCAGGAAATCGAGCGCCAGGACGGCCAGTCGCGGCAGTTCACGGCCAGCTATGTGGCCGGCAAATCCGGTTCGCCGGTGGTGCTCGCCCGTCTCTTCCCGAATGGTCCGATCGTCGGTTCCACCAGCGTGGATGCCTTCTACATCGTGCCGGCCACCCAGTCGCTCGACGCCCGTGAGGTGCAGGTCCTTCCCGATGGCACCCGGGTGCTGGAGTTCGGACTGATGATCGATGGCAAAATTCCGGCCGATCTTTCCATCTGGCTGGACTTCTACGTGACCGACGCGGTCTTCGCCGACGGCACCACCCGCTATCATCTGACCGCCGCCGACTTCGATGAGAACGGCATTGCCCGCATCCAGGTCTACAAGGCTCCGGGAGTCGGCACGCCGTGGATCTGCCACTACATCCGCCCATACTATGACGATCCGGGCGCCGCGGGTGCTGCGGGCGGCGGCACCACCAACACCGGAGGCCAGTAACCATGAGCACCCTGAGTCACTCCACCTCACGGAACTGGAAGGTCGGGACCGGCATCGGGCTGCTGGTGGTTGGCGCTGCCGTGGTGGTGATGCGGAACACCCCGCCCGCCGCCCCGCCCGCTCCGGCGCCGGTGGTCCAGGCAACGCTCGATCCGATCGTGGTGCCTGCCTTGCCCCTCGATAAGGAAATGCAGATCCGCCCCGATCTGCGCGAAGCGCTCGGCAAGGTCGCCGGCATCACCGCGCAGCAGCGCCTCGATCTGCTCGAAGCGGTCCGCGGCACCCTGTCGCCGGTCGAGTGCGAGGCGCTGCTGCACGAATTGCTGGAGCCGCGCCACCCGGCCGTCCCGGAAGGCTGGTTCTCGGTCTACGTCCAGAACATCGGGCTGATCCTGCGTGACCAGCCTGCCGCGCGGGAGCGCTATTCCCGGGTCCTGGCGGTCCTGGCCAAGGACCCTTCGCGCGATGCCGTGGTGCGTGACTACGCGGTCCAGCATCTCCGCCAGGTCTGGGACCGGGCCGCCGAGACGCCAGACATCCGGCAAAGCATCGAAAGCACCTTCCATGACCTGGCCACCGGCCAGGAACCGGCACTGGCGGCCACCGGCCTGCTCTCTCTGCACCTGCTCGGCACCGTCCAGGGTGCCGGGGCCGTGCCGGTCAATGGCGGCTCTCTGCCGCCCGGGATGTCCGCCCAGGGGACCCTCGAGAAACCCACCTATCATCTGCCTGACTCAACCCTGCAGCCGATGGTCGACGCGATCCTGAAGGCTCCGCCCAGCGCCGCGGCGATCGCGCCGCGGATGACGGCCCTGCGGATCGTCTCCGACCGCAAGCTCGCCGAATCCCGGCCGCTGATCCGCAGCCTGATCGAGTCCGGGGCCGAACACACTCTGGAGCGCATGGCCGCCATCGGCACCCTCGGAATCCTCAAGAAACCCGCCGACCGCCCGTTTCTGCAATCCCTCGACTGCCGCGATCTGCTCATCGGCCGCGCCGTGAAAGCTGCGCTCGTTTACCTCCCTTAATTTATCCTTCTCCTTTTTTATCCAATTCTCTCCAAGTATATTAAACCGAGTGTCGCATTTGGCGCCGTCTCCCTGCTGGTTGCGGGGGCGGGTCTGGCTCAGATTGCGCCCAACAACCCCTTTCCAGGTACAGGATTGTGGCCTTATACCGGTCCGGGAGGCTCCTCCTCTTGCCCTTGTCCCGAGGATTGCCCGAGCTTTGTTTCCACCGAGACGAAACCAGGGAGTGTCTATTTCGCGATGAACCTGGGCCGCACCAGCTTTGAGCGCAAGCTCAACTACTATCGGGCCGCAGCCATTCCCGGCGTCGCGCTGAAGCAGAATTTCCGGCTCTTTTCCCGGCCGCCCTATGCGCGGGATTACAATAGCACGCTTAGCTATTACAAGCAGGCGAGCACCACGGCCCGGCGGAACTACAAACTCTATCTGGCTGAGGAGGACCTGGTTGCGAGCAGCTTTACGGCCGCGTCACTGAGCGGCGATGACGAGGCGGGCGCGGAAACTCTCCGTGACGCTACGACGGGAGCGCCCAGGCAGATTCTGACTGACGATGTGTTTGCGGACATCCAGCCGGTCAGCGCGGTTTGGTCGAGCCTGCCGGCGGACCTCAAGAGTGTGGTGCCTTCCGGGGCCGCAGGCTTTGTGGTCAAGACCTGGTTTGCCGATGGCATGAGCCCGAGCTCAAGCGGCGCCCTGCATGCGCTGCCTTCAAGTGACCCTCTGGCATACTACATTCTCTACAATCCGGATGCCGGTCTTGGGACCACCCGCCACATGGCGATCATCCAGAGATATCAGTATGGAGGAGCTTCAACGTCCTACAAAGACAAGGCCTGGCTCTACGAGCAGAACACCTCGACCCACAGCTGGGTTGAAAAGCAGTATCAGGGACTGCCGTCTTCGCTCCCGACGACCGCTCTTCCGATTGAATAGACGTATCTGACCAATACCTCCTGGACGACGGCGAACACCTTCGTGCAGAACCGGACGCTCAAACAGCTGCCGTATAATCCGGACGGCACCTTCGGAACAGCCCTGATGACCGTATCGGTCGATCAGGAAACCTGGACGGATGTCGCCGGGGTTTCACGGATGACCAAGAAGATCCAGGGTTTCGGCAGCAGTGCACCACGCACCACCCAGTACTCCTATTTCAGCAGCCCGGCCGACAGCTACACCTACGGACGGCTAAAATGGCAGTCGAACCCGGATGCTTCCTTCGAATACTACATCTACAGTGGGTTTGATGCCACCTCGTCGAGCGGAACGATCATCAAATACACTCCGGCACACAACTATAAGTGGACTCCTGGGGCGACGGCACCCGATCCGGCCCAGTGCCAGATCGAGACGACCGTCCTCGGCGGCTCCTCCTCGGATGTCAGCACAACGCTCGATGGAGTGGTTATAGATCACCGCTCCGAGTCAGTAACATACGATGTGGCAAGCAGCACCAGTATTCTTACGGAGAAAAATTACACCGCGGGAAGTGCTGCTCTGACGACCGTGACGGGATACTACTATGATGCGACCTTCACGGCCGATCAAAGTAATAAAATTAAATGGCGGGAATTGCCTGATGGAACGGCCGAGGCTTATACCTATTCTGCTAATGGTTCCGGGACAACCGATACTATTTTAACAGGCGAAGGCAATCGCTCGGGGGTAACTCGCGGGTCGAAAATTGTTAAGACGAGAAATCGTCGTGGGGAGGTTATTCAGGAGGCGGTCTATTTCTTGAATGGCGGGGGGGCTTCTCCTATCAAAATGTCGGAATGGATTGCGAACTATACAG
>JAQGPE010000419.1 GCA_028293225.1 Akkermansiaceae bacterium
AGGGTCTGGGAACCGAGCAGAGTGGAGCCTTCGTAGTAGGTCACCAGGCTGCCGCCGGTGCCAAAGGCCGAGCCGGTGCCGGCGAGATCGGAAAGGACCACGGTGTAGTTGGTGAACACGCCGTAGCCGGTATTGGTTCCGGAAGCACCATCAACGCCGCCCTGGCCGACTTGGAACAGCTGGGTGCCGCCATTACCGCGGAAGAGGATGCCGAAGTCGGCGCCGGTGACACCCGGGCCGGCGCCCGCAGCGCCGTTCACCTGGAGGCTGACCCAGTCGGAGAGGTCCGGATTGCCGCTGGCGATGATGCGGTCGAAGCTGATCGAGATCGCCGAGGTGACCGCGGCGAAATTGTAGTTGATGTAGGTGGTGCCGCCGTTGTCGAGCAGCAGGGCGTTGGGGTTGCCGGCGAAGGTCGTGGTGTTACCGACCTGCTCGTAGCCCCCGGGGGCGAGGTCGGAATAGCTGAGGGTCGGGGTGGCAAGCGTGCCACCCTGACGGCCCGGATTGGCCAGGTCGAAGTTGGTGTCGTTCATGTTCGCCGTGACCGAGAAATTGTCGGTGAACAGGACGACGGCGGAGGCGGAGCCGAGTGGAAGGGCCAGGGCGAGAGCCGCGGCGAAGGCCTTGGAGGGGGAGCTTTTTGGAATCATCATAACGGGTGCTGAATTAGACGATTCGATTCTTACCCCCTCCTGCTCCTCAACAAGCTGATCAGGTAGCAATGTGACGCCAAGTATCTTGTTTTAACGCCATAAATGCGTAAATATACCACACCGCTTCAAACACCTTGAACTTTGAATCGGCTCCCGCGCTGAAGGCGGGAACCCTTCCTGCTCTTTCCCTTGATCAGGAAGCCGCGGAAGGCGGCATCGCGAGGATGGCTGCCGTGGGAAAGGAAAAGCATCAATCGAGCCACGATCCTGAGATTGTGAGCGATGCACTTGCCGGACATCGGAGGCGTGTTGCCTTTCCGGCCAAAATCGGGTTGGATTCCGAACATGAGAATCTGTCGAATCCTGTCGCTTAGTGTGGTCGCCTGCCTGCTTCTCGCAGAAGCACGGAGCGAGGTGCGGCACGAGGAATCGAACGGAGAGTTCGCGATCAAGGTGGCGGAGTCGAAGGTCAGCGTGGAACGGAAGAAGGATCACGCAACGCGGACGATCGACGGCGTGCTGTGGGGCGAGTCGGTTTTCAGGAAGGTCCTGCCTGCGACGATGCTGCATGAGGAGTGGCTGCTGGTGCCACTGAAGGACTACTCATTTCGCCTGTTGGATCTCCGTGCTCTTTTCAAAGCCGAAGAACAGCGAACGGGCGCTGGCGATGAAATCATCCTTGAAGGGGGCGGGCGCAAGGTGGGGCTATTCGACCGGACCCGGGCGTTCTGGTCGCTGGACCGGCTGCTTGAAGAGACGCTGGTGCAGGGCAATATCACGAACGACGCGGACGAGAGCTGGACGTTTTTCATGGAAACCTTGGATAGCGAAATCATCGTCAACGACGAGAAGGCTTGCGGCTCCCTGGTGGCGCGAGCGGTGAGTCCAGATCGGAGCTACGAGCGGAGCTTCCGGGTGATTTGTAACCCCGCGCGCTATGCGGAGCTGATGAAGAAGTACGACGCTCCTGCGAAGAAATAACAAGGCAGGGGGTCGATCAACCAGGCTCGCAGGCGAGACTGAGATCGGCGACGAAGCGCTGGTACTCCTCTTCTTTTCTGGCGGGATCGGGGATGCGCAGCAGATAGGACGGGTGGACGGTGAGGATGACTTTCGCCGCGAGGTGGGGAGCGGCGACGAGGCCGCGGTGTTGCGTCACCTTGACCTGCGGCCCCAGCAGAGAAGCGGCAGCGGTGCCACCGAGGAGGATCAGTACGGCGGGGCCAACGGTGTTCAGTTCGGCGAGAAGCCAGGGCTTGCAGGCCTCCACCTCGGCGCGGCCGGGATTCTTGTGCAGGCGCAGCTTGCCGCGCGGCTCCCACTTGAAGTGCTTTACGGCGTTGGTGACATAGGCGGAGGCGCGATCCACCTTCGCCTCGGCGAGGGCGCGGTCGAGGAACTGGCCGGCCGGGCCGACGAAGGGCTGGCCGCGCAGGTCCTCCTGGTCGCCGGGCTGCTCCCCCACGATCATGAGGCGGGCGTTTTCCGGACCGCGGCCGAAGACGGCGCAGGTGGCGCGCTCCCAGAGCGGGCAGGCGCGGCAGGCATCGACCATGCGTGAGAGATCGGCGAGCGGGGTGCGCTCAAGAGGAGCGGTGCCATCGCCGAAGGGTGCGGACATTTCCTGCAGGCCCTTCAGGTAGCGGTTGTTCGGCGCCGGCCGGACCCCGCGCTCCGGCTCGACCAGCATGTCATCGACGCGGCGGCAGCTCGACTCGATCAGTTCGGGAATGAGCGAGGCTTCAGGCAGGTTCTTCCAGTAGCGCTTCGGCATCTCCGACTTCATCATCTGCTCCTTCAGCCGGGCCGGGTTGAAGATGCTGCGGTAGTAAGTGCGCCAGATTTCCTCCAGTTCGTCCGGGTTGTCGCAGGGGTTGGTGGCGACGCCGGGGGTGAACTTGAGCTCGTTATCGATCCAGTGGGCGCAGCCCTTCGGTGAGAAGATCGACCAGTCCATGTTCGCGAAGCGGTCGCGGAAAAACGGCGTGGCGGCGGCGATGACCTCATGGTCGGGCTCGAACCAGGCGACGTAGCGTTCGCGCCCGGCATCGGTCTCGCCGATCTTCCGGAAGCGGACGAAGGCGTGCATCTTGTGGATTTCGCGGCGGACGTTTTTGGCCAGCAGACGGGCCCTGGCAATATCCGGGTCGCTGACAATTTCCAGCAGGTGCTTTTCGCCGCCTTTCACCAGCCGCCAGAGGATCCGGTAGAGCAGCGCCCAGCGACGCGGGTCGGCATGGCAGATGGCTGAGCGGGCGAGCTCGACGAACTCTGCCGGGACCTTGAAGGAGGCCCGGCCGGGAGGCGGAGCGAGGGCCGCCGCGCCGAAAAGACTCCCCTGCCCCGGGCGCTCCCAGATGACTTCCGCGGGCGGGACCTCCGACTCTAACAGGCTGCGGGCGGCTTCGCGCCAGTCGGCGAAGTTGCGGCCTGGATCGACCTGCTTCATCGGGCGAAAAGCTCCATCTGCTGTGGCCGCGGGGCGAGACGGGCGATCAGGCGGTCGCCATCGAGCAAGCCGGCGGACGGAAAATGGTCGGCGGTGATCAGGAACGGCATGACCTTTTTCAACGAGACGCGCAGGCGGGTGAGGTCGGCCAGGCGCACGAGGGTGTGGCGGCGGATCTGCAGGAGGCGGTCGACATTTTTCACTCCCAGCCCCGGCACGCGGAGCAGGCGTTCGCGCGGCGCGGTCTGCACGTTCATGGGGAAGTCCTGGCGATTGCGCAGGGCCCACGAGAGCTTCGGGTCGATATTGAGGTCGAGGTTCGGCGCCTCGACCGGGAGGATCTCGCCGACGCCGAAGCCGTAGTGGCGCAGCAGCCAGTCGGCCTGATAGAGGCGGTGCTCGCGGACCAGCGGCGGGGCGGCGAGCGGCAGGATTTTTGAAGGCTCCGGGATCGGACTGAAGGCGGAGTAGTAGACCCGCTTCAGCTTGTAGGAGCCGTAGAGTTCATCGGCGCGGGCCAGGAAGTCGGCGTCGGTGGATTCGTCCGCGCCGACGATGACCTGGGTGCTTTGGCCGGTGGCATGGCGCAGGGCGCGGTCGCCGGTTTTCCTGCGGTCGGCGGCGTCCTCCAGCTTCAGGCGGATGCGGCCCATGGCCTGCTTGGTGCGGCCGAGGTTTTTCTCCGGCGCCAGCTTGTCGAGGCTGACCTGGGTGGGGAGCTCCAGGTTGATGCTGATGCGGTCGGCGTAGCGGGCGGCCTGCTCGATCAGTTCGCCGGAGGCCTCCGGGATGGTCTTGAGGTGGATGTAGCCGCGGAAGTCGTGCTCCTCGCGCAGGCGGCGGGCGACGGAAACGACCTGCTCCATGGTGTGGTCGGCAGTGCGGATGATCCCGGAACTGAGGAAGAGGCCCTCGATGTAGTTGCGCTTGTAGAAGTCGAGGGTGAGGTCGATCACCTCGTCCGGGGTGAAGGCGGCTCGGCGGACATTGCTGGAGCGGCGGTTGATGCAGTAGTGGCAGTCGTAGATGCAGCTGTTGGTCAGGAGGACCTTCAGCAGGGAGATGCAGCGGCCGTCCGGGGCGTAGCTGTGGCAGATGCCGGAGCCGCCGGCTGAGCCGACGCCCTTGCCGTCGCGGGAGTCGCGCTGATTCGCTCCCGAGCTGGCGCAAGAGGCATCGTATTTCGCCGCGTCCGCCAGGATTGCCAGTTTTTCAGAGACGCTCATGGTTCTCATGAACAGTAGTTCACGAGAACAGTTCAGCCAGCAAAAAAGACTCCGCGGTTTCGGTGGTGAAATCGTCACGCAATTTTTTACCTTTTGGTAAAATATCCCTTGTCATCCGCCGCGACCCGCCCAATAACTTACCCGTCAGTAAGAAATACCAGACAAATCATCTCCATGAGCACATCCCATTCGCAAAAGCTTGCAGGTAAGGTCGCTATCGTCTCCGGCGCGTCCAAAGGAATTGGCGCGGGAATCGCCGAACTCTACGGCGCCGAAGGCGCTAGCGTGGTGGTCAACTATGCCTCCAGCAAGGAAGGCGCCGACAAGGTCGTCGCCGCCATCACCGCCGCCGGTGGCAAAGCGATCGCCGTGCAGGGCGACTTCTCCAAGAAGGCCGACATCGACCGCGTTTTCGACGAAGCGGCCAAGGCCTACGGCACCGTCGACATCCTGGTGAACAACGCCGGCATCTACAAATTCGGCGCTCTTGAAGATATCAGCGAAGATCACTTCTACAGCCAGTTCAACCTGAACGTGCTCGGCCTGCTGTTCGCCGCGCAGCGCGCCGCGGCCCAGTTCGATAAGGAAAAGGGCGGCGTGATCGTGAACATCAGCTCGGTGGTCGCGACCCTCACCCCTCCCGGAGCCGCCGTCTACAGCGCCACCAAGGCCGCCGTGGATGCGATCACCGGCTCGCTCTCGAAGGAACTCGGCGGCCGCAAGATCCGCGTCAACTCGCTGAACCCGGGGATGGTGGAAACCGAAGGCGTCCATGCCGCCGGTTTCCTCGGCTCCGACTTCCACACCCAGGCGCTTGCGACCACCCCGCTGGGCCGGATCGGCCAGCCGGACGATATCGCCAAAGTGGCCGTGTTCCTGGCTTCCGACGAATCCGGCTGGGTCACCGGCAGCTCGCTGAATGTCGCCGGCGGTTACTGAGCGCGCGTTTCATCCCCTGCCCTCTTCTACCGAGATCATGAACCTCACCCTCCGTCCGCCCCGCAGCCCCCGGCTGACCCTGGGCGGCTACGCGATCCTGCCACGCCTGCTCGACAAGGGCCGGGCGCTGCTTGCCGGAACGTGCGGCGAATACACCTACCATGGCCGCGGCACCAACCGGCACTTCTTTGGTTTCACCGGCATCGACCCGGACGAACTGAAGACGGAACTGGCGGCCGGCAAGGGCGACGGTGAGATCCTGGAATGGGTGCGAACGAAGACCACCCGGCAGGAGTGGGAAATCGCGGCCTGGAGTCAATGGGTTACGGGCCGGACCCCGGACAGCGATGCGGAAACGCTGGGGGAATTTGCCGAGTCGGTGGGAAAATTCACCACGACCCGCGAGGACATCAAGACTTGGTTCGACCTGCTGGATCTCGATGATCATTGCAGCTTCGGCGGCAAGGCTTGAGGTGTTTTTGGCCCGGGATGGGGCGCTGGAGGACGGGAGTGGAGGCTCCCGCTCCGGCGTCCCCTTCCGGGCCTTTTCGCGGGCAAAATGCACCCGTGACTGTCCAGTTGCCCGGATTGAGGAAGTGGAAGTTAGAGACATTTGCACAAGTTATTCCCAATTTGCTCACGGGGGGATTTTCACGTAAATTACGCCCGAACGCGTAGGGGGGCAAAATCGGCGGATTATTTCTCAATTCATTGAAATTTATAGGATTGCATCAAATTCAGGCTTTCCTCTTCACCCGGCAAGCTTCCAGTTGCAGGCAGGAGGGCTGAAGACGGTGGGAGAGGTCGATTTGTTATTCATAGCGGTGGCGGGAAGATTCGCTGCTTGAAAGCCTGAGTGTGGGAGCGGGGTAATGTCCGGATGTTTGCGAAAACCCTCCTGACTCTTTCGCTGATCGTGCCGTTGGCCGCCGAGGTACCGGCGATCGCGACGGACGGCCTGTCGCCGCAAGACGCCCTGAAACACATGCAGGTGCCGGACGGCTTCGCGGTCGATCTGGTGGCGGGCGAGCCGGCGGTGGTGCAGCCGATCGCGATGTGTTTCGACGCGCGCGGGCGGCTGTGGGTGGCCGAAGGGCTGACCTACCCGAAACGGGCGCCGGAGGGTCAGGGCGAGGACAAGATCCTGATTTTCGAAGACACGGACGGCGATGGGACCTTCGATTCCCGGAAGGTTTTCGCCGAGCATCTGAACCTGGTCAGCGGGCTGGAGGTCGGCTTTGGCGGAGTCTTCGTCGGGGCGGCGCCCTATTTGCTGTTCATCCCGGACAAGGATGGCGACGACCAGCCGGACGGGGCGCCGCAGGTGCTGCTGGACGGCTTCGGCTACCAGGACACGCACGAGACGCTGAACTCCTTCATCTGGGGGCCGGACGGCTGCCTGTGGGGCTGTCATGGGATTTTCACCAACTCGCGGGTCGGCGCGCCGGGGACGCCGGACGGTCAGCGGGTGCCGCTGAATGCCGGGGTGTGGAAATTCGACCCGCGCACGAAGAAGTTCGAAGTGGTGGCGCACGGCACCTCGAATCCGTGGGGGCTGGATTTCAACGACTGGGGCGACGCCTTCGTCGAGGCCTGCGTGATCCCGCACCTGTGGCACATCATTCCCGGCGGCCACTACGAGCGGCAGGCGGGGTCGGACTTCAACCCGGCGATCTACGATCCGATCAAAACGATCGCCGACCACCTGCACTACACCGGCAACATCGCCGATCACGCCCACTGGAACGGCCGCGAAGGCGGGGTCGAGCCGGCCTCGGTGTCGGAGGCGGGCGGCGGTCACGCGCACTCGGGATTCGCGATCTGTCTGAGCGATGCCTTTCCGAAGGAATTCCGCAATGACGCCTTCTTTTTCAACATCCACGGCCACCGCATGAACCACGACCTGCTGGTGCGCAACGGCTCCGGCTGGACCGGCAAGCACGGCAAGGACCTGGTGATGAGCTACGACCAGTGGTTCCTGGGGGTCTCG
>JAQGPE010000466.1 GCA_028293225.1 Akkermansiaceae bacterium
GGCAGCATCAGCGCGATGGCCCCGCAGATCGAGTTCTTCGCGAAGAAATACCAGGTGATCGCCGCCGACAGCCGGGGCTTCGGCAGGACTCCGCTGGGCGATGCCAAGCTGACCTATGAGCAGATCACCTCTGATCTGGAAGGGCTGCTGGACCACCTGCAGATCAAGTCCGAAACCATCGTGGGCTGGAGCGACGGCGGAATCGTCGGGCTGATGCTGGCAATCCACCACCCCGAGCGCGTCACCAGGCTGGCGATCATGGGCGCGAACCTGAATCCGGAAGGCGCGAATGACTGGGCCGTCGCCTGGGCCAAAAGGATGACTGTCCAGGTCGATCAGGCGCTGAAGGCGAATCCGGACGAGGATCGTCTGAAGCGCGTCCGGCCGACACTTGACCTGATGACGAATCAGCCGCACATCCCGATCGCGGACCTTGCCAGGATCACCGCCCCGACGCTGGTGATGGCGGGAGACAAGGACGTCATCAAGGCGACCCACACCGTGGAAATCTTCGAGGCGCTGCCGCACGCGCAGCTCTGCATCTTCCCCGGCGCGACCCATCAGATTTCCTACGATGACCCCGAGCGCTTCAACCGCACGGTGGACGATTTCCTGAGCAAGCCTTTCAAGCGCCCGGATTCGAAGGACGGAATGAAATGAGCCGGGGGGAGAGTGACGTATGGAGCGCTCGCCATCCCGCTCCAAAACGCTCCACGATAACGATACGCTCCACCATGAAAACCCGTTCGCTCCTCGCGGCATCCATCGCCCTCGCCTTCATGTCCCAGTCCCACGCCGCCTCGCCGCTGCCACGCAGCACGCCGGAAGCCGAGGGGATTTCCTCCCGGGCGGTACTGGATTTCGTCGCGGCCGCCGACCAGAACATCAATACGTTGCACAGCGTGATGGTCCTGCGCCATGGCAAGGTGATCGCGGAGGCCTGGTGGAAGCCGGAAGCCGCGGACAAGCCGCACGTGCTGTGGTCGCTGAGCAAGAGCTTCAACTCCACCGCGGTCGGGCTGGCGATCCAGGACGGCAAGCTGAGCCTGGACGACAAGGTGCTGAAGTTCTTCCCGGACGACGCTCCCGCCGAGATCCCGGACAACCTGAAGGCGATGACCGTCCGCGACCTGCTGACCATGACCTGCGGTCACGAGACCGAGGCGAAGCAGGTGGGTGGCGGGCCGTCGGTGAAGGCCTTCCTGGCGCAGCCGGTGCCCTTCAAGCCAGGCACGCATTTCCTCTACAACACCATGGGCAGCTACACGCTGTCGGCGATCGTGACCAAGGTCACCGGGCAGACCTCGCTGGACTATCTGAAGCCGCGCCTGTTCGAACCGCTGGGCATCGGGAACCCGGTCTGGGACGCCAGCCCGGAGGGGAACTCCCTGGGTGGCTACGGCCTGCATCTGTGCACCGAGGACATCGCGAAATTCGGCCAGCTGTATCTGCAAAAGGGCCAGTGGAACGGCAAGCAACTGGTATCTCAGGACTGGATCGCGCAGGCCACCACCAAGCAGGTGCCGAACGACCAGGAAGGGCACGCGAAGATCGGTGACGACTGGAAACTGGGCTACGGCTATCAGTTCTGGCAGTGCCAGCACCACGCCTTCCGCGGCGATGGCAAGGACGGGCAGTTCTGCGTGGTCATGCCGGAGCAGGACGTGGTCGTGGCGATCACCGCGGACACCGGCAACATGCAGGGCGAGCTGAACTGCATCTGGGACAAGCTGCTGCCGGCTTTCAAAGATGCGGCACTGCCGGAAGACCTGGCCGCCCAGGCGAAGCTGAAGGAAGCCGTCGCCAAACTGGAAGCGCACCCAGACAAGAAGTGAGGTAGGACGGGTGGCAGAAAGGAGCGGGGCCTTTCCAGGCCCCCACAGGGCTTCCGGCCGTAGGCCGCTGACTGTCTGAGAGAGATGCGGAGCGCCAGGGATGCCGTCCTGGGGCGGTGAAGTGTGCTTTGGAATGACGGGGGCTGGAAAGCCCCCGCTCCTTTCCTCAATGCTCGTCGTTGGCGTCCCGTGCCCGGGTCTCGAAGCGCATCAGCTCGGCCATGAAGGTCAGCGGCACGTGGCCGGTCTCACCGTTACGGTTCTTGGCCAGCACCAGTTCCGCCTTGCCGGCTTCGGCCTCCTTGTCCTCCTCGGACTCGGCGTAATAAGCGGTTCGATACAGCAGGCCGATCATGTCGGCGTCCTGCTCGATCGTGCCGGACTCGCGAAGGTCGGACATGCGCGGCACCCCGAGCGACTTGCCGGTGCGTCCTTCCGGACCGCGGTTAAGCTGGGCCAGCACCAGGACAGGCAGGCTCAGCTCCTTGGCCAGGGCCTTGAGGCCGGAGGAAATTTCACCGATTTCGCGTTCACGGGAGTTCTGCGCCTGCTTCGACCCGGAGCGGAGGAGCTGGAGGTAGTCGACCGCGATGAAGCCGATGTTGTCCTCGCGCTTGCGGCGGCGGGCCTTGGCGCGCAGGGCGTCGATGGTCAGCGCCGGGGTGTCGTCGACGAAGAGCTTGGCCTGGGCGATTTCCTCGCAGGCGCGCTTCAGGCGCAGGAGGTCCTCCTTGGTCGGCACGAAGCCCTTGACGAGCTTGTGGCTGGCGAAACGGGCGCGGGAGAAGACCAGGCGCTGGACGATCTGGAAGGCGGTCATTTCGCAGGAGAACACTAGCGAGGGCACCTGCTGATCGACGCAGATCTGCTCCGCGACGTTCATCATGAAGGAGGTCTTACCCATCGAGGGACGGGCGGCGACGACGAACATTTCACCCGCCTTGAGGCCCTTGCACATCCGGTCGAGGTCGGAGTAGCCGGTGGGGATGCCCTGCGCGCCGGCATCGCCCGCCAGCAACGACTGGAGGTTCTTGAAAACTTCGGCGACCGACTCCTTGATCTGGAAATTGCGCGCGGTCTCGGAGGAGGCGCGGATGCCCAGCACGTGCTGCTCCACCTGGTCGAGCAGCAGGTTGGTCTCCTCCGGATTGTCGTAGGCGTCGGAAATGGCCTCCGTGCAGGTCCGGATCACCATGCGCAGGACGTACTTGTCCTTCACCAGGGTGAGGTGGGAGTCGAAGTGGGCGGCGTTCGGGGCGTAGGTGTAGATCTCGTAGATCGCCGCCGGGCCGCCGATGTTGTCGAGGTTGCCGCGGTCGTGCAGCAGGGCCACCAGGGAAACGAGTTCAATCTCCTTGCCCTTCGAGTTCAACTCCACCAGCACCTCGAACAGCAGGGCGTGACCGGGCATGTAGAAATGCTCCTTGGTCAGGCCTTCCTCCTGGGCGCGGCCGATCCACAGGGCCGGGTCCTTCAGCATCGAGGACAGGATGCTCTTCTCCGGCCCCTGCGCGTGGGGCAGCGGCCGGGTGACGTCCTGAATCAACGCCGCAGCCTGAGCGGCCGCATTTTGAAGGGACGGCGGCT
>JAQGPE010000472.1 GCA_028293225.1 Akkermansiaceae bacterium
AATCCTCCGGCGTGCCGAGACGGCGGCGCCAGGACACGAGCTGCTCCATGGTATCCGGCGTGCGCGGCAGCGGGCCGAGCGCGGGGGTCGGGTGGAGCCGCCGGACCAGTGAGTCGATCGATGGGCCATTGGACAGATCGACTTCGATGGGAGTGTGAAAGTGAACGATCGAGCCAAGTTCCATCAGACCGCGCGGGCCACGGCGGACGGTGCCGAGATCGCCGAGCTTTGCGACCAGCGTCTGCGCGACGTACTCGTGCTCGCGGATCTCCTTTTCATCCACGGCCAGCACGTCCTTTTCCTCGATGCGGGCGGTCCCGGCCAGGGCCATGGTCCGGAGAAGGGAGCCGGAGATGCTCAGCAGGCACTCCGGTGAAGTCCCCGCGAAGCCGCGGTCGCCATCGATGAAGCCATAGGCCGAGTGCGGCTCCGGGCAGGAAGCAGCCGCGTGGACGAAGCTCAGGCCCGGAGGGGTGGAAAGGAGGCCCCGCTCGACCACCACCGGCACCGTTTTCTCAAACGCTCCACCACGGATCGCGGCGCTGATCTCCTGGAAGACCGCGGCGAACGAGGAGGCTTCCGGGAGGCTCCACTCGCAGTCCGGACGGGTGTCCGTCGCCAGGCGGGCGGACAGCTCGCCGCGGGAAAGGACCTCGTAACGGGCGGGGAGCCACCAGGGAGCGGCCGAGCGGAGGCCGAAGTCATTCCGGTAAAAAGCGACCCCCTGGGCAGGCGGAGCCGTGGTGGTGGCAAACGGCCCGTGCCCGACCACGGTGCGGCCGCCGGGGAGATCGAGGAAGGCGAGAGCGGAGGAAGCAGGATCGCTCATGAGCCGCGCCCTCCCTTGCCAGGACGGCGGCTTTTTCCCGCAGCGGATCCAGGCTCCAGCTCCAGGTTCCGCCGGTGCACACGCACCACAACGGCGCCGATCGTCGCAAAGCCGAGGGCAAAGATCAGGATGCCCCACTCCCGCAGCCGGATCAGGAAGATCGCGACGCTGGCCATGGTGGAGCCCGCGGCGGTTTGGAGAATCAGCGTCTGGGAAATGTAGCCAAGCAGCAGAATCGCGATCCCGCCGGTCATGAGCCACCAGCCGGGATGGCGGCGCCAGGCGCCAAAGGCAATGAGGCCGACGCTGAGCAGGAGGATCACGGGGATCTCGATCATGCCGCTGCTCGAGACGTTTCCAATCAGGTTCATCGCGCGCGTATGGGAACCGCGGCCCCGGAAAAGGTCAATGGCCGGAATGAAGCATGTGTGTACTTTTCGTCACCGCTGCAAGCGGCCCCGCACCTCACTGGAGGTTTGACAAGGAGGGCCGCTGGTAGTTCAACGGGGCTGCGTGCTGCTCCCCCACCCCCAGCTCCGAAATGCCCTCCTTGCCACCGGCCTCTCCGCCGTGGTGCTCGGATTGACGGGCCCGGCTTTCGGGGAGACCATGCAGACGGTGCCTGGCGCCGGTGGAGCGGTGACCGATACGAAGATCCTGCTGGAGAAACAGCCGGCTCCGATTCCTTTCGAAAAGGCCGCCGATCCCGAGAAACAGGAGAAGGCCAAGGCCGTCCCCGACGCCAGCAAGTCCGTGATCCCTGAACCGGCTGCCGCCGCGCTGGGACTCATCGGCCTCGGGCTGATCCTGTTCCGCCGCTACCGGGTCTGATTCCGCGGATCAGGGCAACTTGCCGAAACGCTCGGCGAGCATCTCACGGCGGAAACCGAAGATCCGCTCCAGTTTCCTGCGGACGAATAGCGGATGGGCGATCGCACCCACCGGGCCGAAGGGCAGCGCGTAGTGGACCTGGTCGGTCATGCGGATGCCGCCCTCGATGGGCTCGAAGAGGTGGCGGTGGTGCCAGAGCCGGTAGGGTCCGGCGAGCTGGACATCGATGAAACTGTGCCCTTCCTCCACGCTTTTGATCTCCGTGACCCACGGCACCCACAGGCCTGGCAGGATCTTGACCTTGTAGGTGATTATCTGGCCCTCGTGCATCCGCTCCGATGAGCTGTACTCGATCCTGAAGCCGAGGTCCGGCGGGGTGATGGCATCGAGATTCCGCGGGGACGAGAAAAAGGCCCACGCCTCTTCCATCGAAATCGGGAGCGCCTGCTCCTGGAAGAGGTGGTGGACCTGCATGAAGAAAACGAAACGGGGGCGCGGGCGGGCAGAGGCGGTTATTTTTTCGCCGCAGCGGGGGCGGAGCGGCCGGTGACCGCCTTGTAGGCCGTCTTGGCCATTTCACCGGCGCCGGCGGTGTTCGGGTGGACGCGGTCGGGCAACAGTTCCGGCTTCTTTTCCAGAGCGGCGTGCATGTCGATCACGCCGACCTTCAAATCGCCGGCCAGCTTGTTGAGGCGCTTGATCTCCTCTTTCACATTGGTCTCGTTGATCCCGTAGTTGCCGGGCTCCGGCACCGGGCAGGGGCGGCAAATGAAGATCTTCGGCTTGCTTTCCAGCTCCTGGAAGGACTTCACCAGAGCGGTGTAGTCGGGAACGAACTCGGCCTCGAACTTCCAGTTCTGGGGCTTGGTGTCGTTGGTGCCGAGCATGATCACCACCACGTCGGGTTTGGACTGGAGGGCATTCTGATAGGCTTTCTCGTTCCAGTAAGGGAAATCGCCTTTCTTCAGCAAGGTGCGGCCGCTGACGCCGAAGTTCCCGACATGCCACTTGTCCCCCAGCAGCGCCTGGAGCTGGCTCGGATAGGATTGGCCGGGATCGGCGCCGGAGCCCTGGGTGATGCTGTCGCCGATGCAGGCGAGGCGTTTCGCGTTCGGGTTCGGCTCCTGGGCTGCCGCGAGGCCGGCGGAGGATAGGAGGGCAAGAAACAGACGGATGGAGCGGGCGAGCATGATTTTCCGGATACTCGGAGTGGGGAGCGATTAATGCAGCGAGGCGATATTTTCCAAATAGGCCTTATCGAGTTCCTTCCGCTCTTCCAGGGCCTGGCGGAGCGTTTCGCGGTGGAACCAGGCGTAGCCGGAGTAGTCGAGCTCCGCGGTCTGGGCGCGGGAGCGGAACATGGCGCCCTGCAGGATCGAGCGCAGTCGCTTGGTGCGGTCGACCTCGCTGAACTTGGTGCCGCCCTGCTTCTGCTCCTCGATCCATGAGGCGAGGGCGAGGATGTCGCGGGCCAGGGCGTCGTCGCGGTTCTGGATGAAAGTCTGCGATTCCCACTGCGAAGGCTGAAGCGCCGCGGCCATGAGGTCGTTCGTCAGGGCGATCTTTTTCGCCAGCTTGCCCTCCTGCAGGAAGGCGTCGATGGGCATCTTCTTCCACTTCCAGGTGCGGTCGAGACGGCAGCCGAAGCGGCGCACCCCGGCGAAGCGCGTCTCCTTGGCCCACAGGTCGGTGCGAGCGGCGGTGAGATGGGTGACCACGCCGAGGGCGGCGTGGGTGACGGCGTCGATGACCGGCCCGCCGCTGTTGCCCTGGATGACGGTGGCGTCGATTTCGATCGATTCCGGGCCGACGCCGAGCACCTTGCCGCGCTCGTGGCCGACGGTGCCGCCGCCGCCGGAGTTGCCGCAGGCGA
>JAQGPE010000496.1 GCA_028293225.1 Akkermansiaceae bacterium
GGCTCCTACGTGAAGCGGATGGCCAAGCTCACCACCGGCCAGCTCGGCTGGGGCGATGCGATCGCTTCCCCCTACATTCAGCGCCGTCTCCACGAAATGCCGCCCGTCGTCCGTCAGGCGCTCGCGGGGCTCAGCACCGGAACGCCGAATCACCTGAAGCATCAGGTGGCCCGGATCGGTCAGCTCATTGGTGGCGCCGACGCGCTCTTTACCGCCGGGACGTACGCGATGGTTTACGACTATCAAAAGACGGTGGTGGCGAAGGATCTTCGGCTGAAGGGAGCGGAGGCTGAAGCATTCGCCCACACCGCCGCGGAGCGCGAGGTGGACCGGGTCGCGCAGCCGATGCGGATGGGTGCGCGGTCGCTTTTCGAGAACACCTCGACGAATCCGGCCATGAAACTGGCCTGGGCCTTCGCCTCAGAACCCCGGCAGAAGCTCGCCTTGATGGTCTATGCGGCGGCTAAGCTTCCGATGAAGCAGAAGCTCCGCGCGGTGGCACAGGCGTATTTCTTCGGCGGCGTGGTGAGTTCGATTATTCGCGCGGCCGTGCGGGACAGCAAGGACTCCGGTGACGAGCTGTTTGATGAACGGAACTGGAACCCGAAGCTGCTGGCGCTCCAGGCGGCAACGTCGCCGCTGAAGGGGATTCCTTTTGTCGGGGACGCGGTCGAGAGCGGACTTTACAAGGCGTTCAAGCAGTACCTACCGGAGGGGAATCTTTTCTCCGTGCCGGTGCGGGCGGTCGAGGGCGGCGTTCACCTGGTCACTCAGAAAAACCGGACTGCGGACACGATCCTGAAGGATACGGAAGCGATCATTTCCGGCTTCGGGGTAGGCAGCGAAAACGCCACTGCGGGCGCGAGTGTCATGCACATCTTGCGGGATCTCTTCAGCATCGGGAAGAACGTGAGCACGGCCGCGGGAAACTGAGCTGTTAATCGGGACCTACCAGGTCCCCTGATAAAACAACGCCCGGCAGACACCCAGGATCGTGAAATATGAAGCTTAACCGAGTTGTCAGAAATCTTCCTACACGGGGGCGCACTGAGCCTTTAGCACTCCCTCGAACACGAGTATGGCCTCTTCTCCGCAACTCTCGAAGTAGGTCTCCTGAGTGGCGTTATCCACCCTCAGCCACAGCACATCGAGAACGATATCGACGGACTCCTCCCGGTCCCGCTCGACGATCACGATTCCCGGGAAGAGTCTCCGAAGAGTCTTGGGAATTTCCGTCTCCGTTTCATTGATGACCCGGCGATTCAGTACGATACTGATGTTGCTGTAGGGCATTTCAAAGCACAATAAGCTGCGGAAGCCTACGGGGTCAATTCACAGATACCCCGCAATTTTTCGATCTTCCAAATTGCCGCACTTGGGTTTCGATCTGTCGTAAGTTACAGGCGCGACCGTTACAACGCAGGAAGCCGCGATGCTAATGGACCCCGTCCCTAAGTCATTTCCTGCGCGTCCAGATAGGGATGGCGACTCCATCGTCTTTCAGCCTGTCCTGTTGGAAGCGCCAGTAGATTTCTACTCCGTCGTTCCCCTGATCCCCACGCTGGGCGGGGGATAGAAGGTGCAGCGGCTCTTCGCGGGACCAACTGACCGCGCTTTCAGCAGTAACCCAGTCGCCTATACGGCAGTCCCGCGGAGCAGACTGCTGACGGGGTTGGTCGGGGATCACAGGAAAGCAGAGCACATTGAGGGGGTGCCAACAAGATCCGTTATCCGGGGGGCGGTCGTCGATGGCAGGAATCTGCTGCTATGAGCCTATTTGGTGTCAATCGCGCCCATGGGATCGGGCCTCAGGCTATCGAGACGATATTCGCCGGAGAACTCGGCGGCCTTATCCCCCAAAATTCCGTGGCCTGATCTGTGGTTCGGGCGTTTCGGTATTTCGTCTCGAAGGTCTTGTAATTGGTGTGACCCATGTTCGCCGCGAGGCGTTCCCGACACGCTGGCTCGTTGCGGTGGGCGGCCTCCCAATAGGAAGCATAGCTGTGGCGGGTGATGTCGATTTCCCATTCGACGACAGGCTCCCAGGTGCCGGGATGAGCCAGCACCGCGCCGGGCGTGGTGTAGAAGCCGCGGACGAGTCGCTGGCGGCGCTTGATGAAGTTCGCGGGTAGAATCGAGCCCTTCGCTTTCGCCCAAGGCTCCAGCCATTCGCGGAGGACGTCTTCGAGATCGACATACCGGCGATGGTTGCGGGTCTTCGTCACCGTCACGACGACGTGGCCCTGTTTCCGGTCGATGTGCTCGAACCTCGCCCGCATCAATTCGGAGTCCGGACGCAGGCCGGCAAAAAGGCCGATAGCGAAAAACGGGACGAGGTCGCGATCGTGCTCCCATGCCGCCAGGAGGAGCTTGCGCGCGTCTGCTGGATCGAACACCGGGACGTCGCCGCGGCGATCCTTGAGAGCTGGCAGGTCGGTCAACGGGTTCACTGGCACGGCCACCCGGGCGGCCCGGAGTTCGAAGATCGAGCGGAGCATGCTCAACTGCTGGTTGTAGGTCGCCGGTGCCGGGTTCGAGTTGTTGCGCCAGTTCGCAAACCAGTCCCGCCAGAATGCCTCATCAAGGTTCGCAATCCTGCTTTCCTCCAGGTCGGCGAGCTTGTTCCGGAATGGCTTCCAGCGGGACGCAGCGTAGCCAGTGGACCAGTTGCCAGAGTGATCGGCCTGGAAGGTGTCTAGCAGCTCGCCGAGCTGGGGAGAGGCCACGGCCTTTTCGAGTGCGGCAATGTGCTGGTCGCAGAAGTCGGAGAGGCTGCGGTATCCGAGCGACCGGACTGCATCGTCGTATTTCACGGCCTCCGCGATCAGGGCAGGATCGACGGCCGTCGCCCAGGAGGGAAGGGGAGCGCGTTCGTCGAGAATCGCCTTCGCGCGTTCCTTGGCTTCGTCCTCAGTGTCGAAGAGCAATCGCTTCCGTTTCCCGGTCGGGGAATTCTTCGGGGGAAGGCTCAAGACCCACTTGCGGCGGGTCTTTGAATACTTCGGTTTGAACGCTGCCGGGCGGCTCATGCAGAGCTCAATTCCCTCAATTCGGGCACGAACGCGAGATGTTTAGCGGTCTATGGTGGACTTTTAGAGGCACTTTGTAGGAAATGAAAAACCCCGCAACTGCGGGGCAAATCATTGAAAGAGAATGTATCATGTCGGAAAATTCCGAGTTGATAGGCTACCTTGAAAGGGTTCAGACCTGGTCTTTCTTCTCAAGCGCCTCCTTGAGGTGCTTCAGGAAATCGTCGGTCTTCGGATACTCGGAGGCGAAAAAGCGGGTGAACTCCTTACCCTCCGGGCTCATCAGAATGACGGTCGGGAAGCCTTCGATCTTGTACTTCTCCGCGTAGGGCTGGTTCTTCTTCTTCAGATCGGCGTCGCCATTCGGGAAATCGAGTTCCACCAGCACGTAGTCCTTGGAGGCCTTCTCGACGAATTCCTTCTTGGAAAAGACGTTCTTGCGCATGGCGATGCACGGCGGGCACCAGTCGGAGCCGGTGAATTCCACCAGCACCTGCTTTTTCTCGGCCTTCGCCTGGGCGAGGGCTTTCTCGAGATCGGGCGACCAGCCTTCCAGCTCCTTGGAAAAGGCGGTGCTGACGAGGGC
The DNA here is from genome assembly GCA_028293225.1 of Akkermansiaceae bacterium. GTDB lineage: Bacteria > Verrucomicrobiota > Verrucomicrobiia > Verrucomicrobiales > Akkermansiaceae > Haloferula. Next base: position 3,616 of record JAQGPE010000496.1, read on the forward strand.
GGAGGCTCCGAGCGTGAAGGTGGCGAGGTAGGTGATCGCTTTCATGAGAATAGACTATGGGTCGTCCGGGGTTTGGCGGAATCAAGGGCTATGACCCCCTCCGCGGGCAATTTATTCACCGGGCCTTAGGTTCGTCGGCCCGGCATGGAAGTAAGCGTCGATTCGGCTCCGGATATTTCAAATTTCTTGGCCCGCCTCCTCGGCTCCGCTACTCCCGGGGCATGCTGTTCCCGCTGCCGCTGCTGGTCATCGCTACCCGTAACTCCCACAAAACCCAGGAGATCCGTGAAATGATCGGCGCCCGCTACCAGGTCCGCGACGCCACCGATTTTCCGGATTTGCCCGCCGTTGACGAAACCGGCACGACCTTCCTGGAAAACGCCACGCTCAAGGCCATCGCCATCAGCCGGGAGGTTCCGGGCATCGTGCTGTCGGACGATTCCGGCCTGGAGGTCGATGCCCTGCATGGCGCGCCCGGCGTCTGGTCGAGCAGCTTCGGCGGCGAGGAAGGCAACCACGCGAAGAACAACGCGCGCCTGCTGGCGGACATGGCCGGCCGCACCGATCGCGCCGCCCGCTTCCGCTGCACCATGGTGCTGGCGAAGGAGGGCGAAGTCATCGCGCACTTCAGCGGCACGGTGGAAGGCCGCATCCTCGACGAACCCTACGGCGCCGGCGGCTTCGGCTACGACCCGTTGTTCGCCCCTGCAGGCCACGACCACAGCTTCGCGGAGCTGGGTGCGGAGGTGAAAAACTCCATGAGCCACCGCGGCCGGGCCCTGGCTCAGGTCACGCAGTGGTTGGAAGAAAACGGCTGAATTCCCCTCGGCGGCTTGCTCGACTTTCGCTAGCTAGATGGCCATGGCGGACCTTCACCGCGATTTTTTCCGAAACGATCCCGACCTTGGTAGGCCCTCTGCTAAAACGGGCGTGACAGGAAAGACTCCGATTCTCATCTCCGGCCGATGGACCCGCCTGGAAAGCCGGAGCCTCGGGATGCTGCTGTTCATGATCATTTTCGGTGTGGCCTTCAACGCCATGCTCTGGTTCTTCCTGGTCGGCACTTGGGGAACGGGCGACGGGGTGGCTTTCATCTTCGGACTGCCCTTTATCTTCGTGGGTCTTGGGCTCGTCGGTGGCATCGCCTATTGGGTGATCTCTCTGAGAGGGCCGGTTTTCGAGATCATGATCGAGGAAGCGGACCCACTGCCCGGAGTTCCGGTGAAAATCCACTGGCGCCGGGCCGGCGGCCGGAAAAATCCGCAGAGCCTGGCGGTCTACTTGATCGGCCGGGAAGAGGCTCGCGAGATCGGTGAACCGACGAAGACCTCCGTCTTCTACGAATCCTGTCTGCTGGAGACCCGCTCGCCCGGCGAAATGACGGCCGGCAGTGTCGAAGCTGTCCTTCCCGCCGGTGTTCCCCCGGCCGTTTATGGCGACTACAATGGGATCTGCTGGCTGATTCGCCTCCAGTGCCGTCTCAGTCCTCGAATCGTCTTCGCACCCTATGCCCATTTCAGAGTCAGACCGCCCCTTTCCGCATGACTTCTCTGACCGTTGGGAAAAGCCATCTGAAGCCGCTTGAGACCGTCGAGGGAGAGGTCCGTTGGGACGCTTCACGATCGCGCGGAAAGCTGCTGCTGCGCCTGGTGTGGTTCACCCGCGGCAGCGGCACGCAGGAGATTCACCGCATCGAGTCGATCCCGCTCGATGAGACGCGGGCCGGAAATCTGGCGTTTTCATGGGTCCTCCCGGAAGGGCCGTGGAGCCTTGAGGGGACGCTCGTTAAAATCGTCTGGGCTGTCGAACTGCTCGACACGCGGGCAGGCCGTCTCGCCTTGGTGGAACTCGTGGTCAGCCCGGATTGCCGGCCGGTCAGGTTGGAGAAAATCAAAGCTCCGGCGTCGATCGGGAAGATGGGCTGGCTGCGGAGTTTCAGCGGCAGAATCGACTGACAGCCGTGCCCAGGTGGTTGGAAAACCCCTGGCGGTTTCCCGCAGCGCCGGGCCGGTCTTCCTGATAGATCAACAGACATGCAAAACGGCGACCGGCTTTCAGGTCACTCTGCTTTTTCCCCCGTCCGCAGGAAATTCCATGCCACCGACGCGGTGATCCTGGCGTTGTTCGGCCTGCTTCTGGTCGTCGGTCTCGGCATGCTGGGCGGTTCGCTCAGTCTGCTGAGCGAGCCTTGGCGCAAGAGAAGCTGGCTCGAAACTCCCGCACGGATGCTGACGTGCGAGGCGGTGCGCAAGGGCCGCGATGCGACGAAGGCCGAGGTGCTCTATTCCTATGAATTCTCGGGCCGGGAGTATCGCTCGGACCGGACGAATTTCGGCCTGACGCTTGGGTCGGTCGAACGGCGCTTTGTGGAAGCTCACCCTGCGGGTTCCACTCTGACGGTCTTCGTCGATCCGGTTGACCCGGCCTCCGCGGTCATCGAACGATCTCCTTCAGGAGCCTTGCTGCTGTTACCCTTGGCGGGCGCCTTCATCGTGCTCCCGGTGTGCTTTTTCCACGCATGGCGTCGCGGCTGGCGCAGACGGCTCCGGCCGGGTGAGCCGAATCCACGGAGAAATCCCTATCGCAGCAACAGGGCGCGGCGACGGCGGACGAGGGCTTGAAATCTCCTCCCTCGGCGTGGCAGAAATCCGCGGCTTCATGACCGGATTGCAAAAGTGTTAAAAAACTTTTGTAAACTATCAGTAAATATTTAAAATCATCGCGTGAAAACGATCTGCT
>JAQGPE010000556.1 GCA_028293225.1 Akkermansiaceae bacterium
CCGCAACAGCTCGCGATCGGGCGTATTCTGCGGCAGGGGCGTGGCATCGATTTCAGCGCGGGAAACTTCGAAAAGCCCGGCGTAATTTACTCCCGCGGGGCAGGCGATCTGGCAGGCCAGGCAGCCGAGGCAGTAGCTCATTTCATCGGCGAAGGCCTGGGTCACGGCCAGTTCGCCATCGGCGATCGAGCGCATCAGGGCGATGCGGCCGCGCGGACTGTTGCGCTCCTGCAACGTGGCGTCGTAGGTCGGGCATGTCGGCAGGCACATCCCGCAGTGCATGCACTGCTGAAGGATCGAGTAGTCGAGGGTTTTGAGCGAGGTGACCATTCAATCGAAGATCTTGCCGGGATTGAGCAGCCGTTCCGGATCCAGCGCCTGCTTGATCCGGCCTAACAGCGCGTGGCTGGCATCGCCCATCTGTTGGCGCAGCCATTGCTTCTTCGCCAGGCCCACGCCGTGCTCGCCGGTGATGGTGCCCCCAAGCTCCAGGGTCCGGGTGACGATCTCGTCCAGGGCCAGATGGACGCGGGCCATTTCCGCGGCGTCGCGTTCGTCGGTCAGGAAAGTCGGGTGCAGGTTGCCGTCGCCCATGTGGCCGAAGGTTCCGACCGTCAGGTCGTGGCGGGCCGCGGTTGCGGCGATGAAGCGGACCATGCGGGCGAGCTCGCTGCGCGGTACGGTGACGTCCTCCAGGATGGTGGTCGGTCTGCGCCGGGCCAGGGCGGAGAAGGCATTGCGGCGGGCGGCGGCCAGGCTTAGGCCCTCTTCCGCATCGCGGGCCCGGCGGACGCCGCGGGCGCCGTGGCTCAGCGCGATCGCTTCCATTTGCGCGGCCTCGTCCGCGACGGCGGCGGGATGGCCGTCGGTCTCCATCAGCAGCAGGGCTTCGCAGTCCGTCGGCAGCCCGACCTGCGAGTAGTCCTCCACGCACTGGATCGTCATGCGGTCGAGGAACTCCAGGGTGCAGGGGATGATCTTCGCGGCGATGATGGCGGAGACCGTTTCGGCGGCGGCCTCCATGTCGTCGTAGACCGCCAGCAGGGTGCTGCGCGCGGCCGGCAGGGGCAGCACTTTCAGCAGGACTTCCGTGACGATGCCGAGGGTGCCTTCGGAACCGATGAAAAGGTCCTTCAAGGAGTAGCCCGCCACGTCCTTCACGCACTTGTTGCCCAGCTCGACGATTGCGCCGTCGGCCAGCACCACTTGCAGCGCCATGACGTAGTCCCGGGTCACGCCGTACTTGAGGCCGCGCAGGCCGCCGGAGTTCTCCGCGACATTGCCACCGATGGTGGAGATCTTCATCGAGCCCGGATCGGGCGGATAGAAGAGGCCCTCGGCCGCGGCGGCTTCGGCGATTTTCTGGGTGATCGCGCCGCACTGGGCGCGCAGCGTCAGATTGCGGGAGTCGACTTCCAGGATCGCATTCATCCGCACCAGGCACAGCACCAATCCGCCGGTGACGGGGACGCTGCCACCGCTGAGGCCGGTGCCGGAGCCGCGGGTGACCACCGGCACTCCGGCGGCGGCGGCGATCTTCACGCAGGCGGCGACTTCCTCCGTGGTTTCGGGAAAGGCCACGGCCAGCGGGAGTTGCCGGATCACCGCGGTGCCGTCGAAGCCATACGGGATCAGGTCTTCGGCCGCGGTCAGCACCCGCGCCGGGTCGAGGGCGGCGGTCAATTTCGTGAGGAAGTCCGGTGGTTCCGACATGGCTGGGTCAGGCTTCGGCGATCAGAGCGAGCGCATCGGTGACGCTAGCGTTTTCGTGGAGAAGCGCCATGACGGCCTTGGTAATCCCGGCGGGATCCGGGTGCTGGATGATGTTGCGGCCATAGACGACGCCGTGGACGCCCTGGCCGAGCAGGGCGTGGGTGCGCTCCAGGATCTCGCGGTCGCTGACCCGGCCGCCACCGCGGACCAGCACGGGAATGCCGCCGGCGGTTTCCACCACCTGGTGATAGAGCCCGACGTCATCGGTCGGGTCGGCCTTGATGATGTCGGCGCCGAGTTCCACCGCTTGCCTGACGAGATGGACGATGGGATCGAGCGCGCCATCGACCATGTAGCCGCCGGCTTCGGCATTGGGCCGGAAGACCAGCGGCTCGATCATCATCGGCATGCCGTAGTAGTCGGCCTGCGGTTTCAGTTGCAGGATGTTTTCCACGCACTGGGCGTGGACCTCCGGAGCGCCGGGGATCTGGAAGAGATTGACGCAGACGCAGGCGGCGTCGTGGCGGACGGCCTGGAGCATGCAGTCGCCGATGATCTTGCTGAAGGCCGCGGCGGGGAGTTCGCGGCCGTAGACATTGGCGACATCGGTGCGGAGCACCAGCGAGGGCTTGTGGCGACCGGGCAGCGACTGGAGATGACGGGCCTGGCCGACGGTGAGCTGAATCGCATCCGGGCCGGCCTCGACCAGGGTGCGCACCACCTGGGGCATATCGGCGATTCCGGTGAGGAAGCCGGGCTGGTTGAAGAAGCCGTGGTCGATGGCCACGTCGAAACAGCGGCCGGAGCGGGGATGGAAGAGGCGGTTGAGACGAAAGGATTTCATGCGGTCGGCAAGCAGGGGTCAGAGGCCCATCAGGTGGCGCATCACGTGAAGTTCCAGCGTCTCGTAGTCGCGGGCTTCGCGGCACTGGCGGACCAGTTCGTTGTCGAGTGTCCGGACCTTTTCCACCAGGGCCAGGAAGATCTCGCGGCTGGTCTTGAGATGCTGGAGGGCGGGCACGCTGGCGTCGGTGCGCATGACCTTCACATCGAGGCCGATGAACTCGCCGCGCCGGCCGTAGCCGCCCTCTTCGAGCACGCGAACCTGGTTGAAAGCGGCGCGCAGGTTCACGGCGCCGAAGTTCTTGTCCTGGTCGTATTTCAGGCCGTTCTGGTCGTTGAGGTGAACGCTCCCGAGCTTGTCGTGGGCGAGGGCGAAGGCCATCTCGTCGCTGGGATCGAGCCCGGCCAGGATGGCGTGGGCGCTTTCGACCAGGCCCTTGACCCGCTTCGGATCGCTGGAGGCGTAGGCGAGCGTGAGCGCGTGGCCCATGGTTGGCACGTAGGCCAGGTCGGTGGGTTCGTTCGGCTTCGGCTCGATCCAGACCTCGATCTCCGGGTCGTGGCTGAGGATGCTGTTGACGGTTTCCAGCAGCCGCTCGTAGGCGAGACGCGGGCACTTGGCCTCGCGGATATAGGTGCCTTCCCGGCTGAGCCAGAGGACGATCGCGCTGGAGCCGACGGCTTTGGCGATGTCGATGCATTTGGAAGTACGATCCCTGGCGTATTGACGGTCCGACTCGCGGTTCGAGGTGTAAGCGCCGTCGATGGTCTGGGTGGCGAACCACAGGCGCGGGGCGACGAACTCGGGCGTCAGCCCCTCGTTGGCGAGCCGGGTTTTCATGGCTTCGGCCTCGCGGAGGATTTGAGCCGGCGACTTGCTGTCGAGGTCCGGGACCACATCGTCATCGTGGAACTGGACCCCCTCGAAGCCGAGGTCACGATAGAGGGCGAACTTCTTCTCGTGCGGATAGACGGTCCGGACTTCGGGGCCGAAGGGGTCGCCGCCCTCGCTGATGTTCCAGGGACCGAAGGAGAAGCGGTATTCTGTGGCGGCAGTGCTCATGAGCGGGCCATCGTAGCTTGAAAGGGCTGGGGTTCTACGTCCGCCCGATCAGGATCGGCACTATGTTCTCACGTGGCGCGCATCGTGCAGATTGCCAGCCCGGGATTGCGAGTCGCAGTTTGCAATGCGGCGATCACGGGCGGTCGGGGGATCGCAAAAGCTTGTAGCTCTAGGGTATCGCGCGATTTCGCCGGATTGGTATGGAGGATGCGATGAAGATTTCACGCCGCAAGGGCGCCGCTCCCACTCAATCCTAACTCTCTTTTTTTATGTCGAACGTACCAGCATTTCCCAAGGACCCCCTGCGCCACGATGAAGACTTCGCCCCGGTGGCCGGCGACGCCGCCAAGGATCTCAAGGACACGGCCCGTGACGGCTTCCGCGATGTCGCCAAGACGGTGGCGAACGAAGCCACGGACCTGAAGAATCATGCCGTGGAATCCGCGAGCCGGATCGGTGACCAAGCTTCTTCCTCGGCCTCGGAATTCAAGGCGGTCGCTTCCCGGAAGGGCGACGACGTCAAGGACGCCGCCACCGACAAGGTGAACTCGCTCCGCGCCGCGGCCACTGAGAAGGTCGATGCCTTCCGCACCGCCGCGGTGGAGAAGGTCGAGGACCTGAAGGCGACGGCCAAGGATAAGGTCAATGCCCTGCGCGAGACGGCGTCCGATAGGACCGACGAATTCCGCACCGCGGCCCGCGAGCGCTACCAGGATGCCCGCGAAGACGCGAAGGCCTATGTCCGGCAGAATCCACTGGGCGCTCTCGCCACCGCGGCGGTGGCCGGTTTCCTGGTGGGACGCCTCATGCGACGCTGACAACGCATTTTCGCAAGCCGGCCGGAAACGGCGGGTGCCCGGGCCCTCTTCTGAAAGGAAGGGGGCTTTCGGCGTTGTTGGGTGAGGTTTGGCAGGGTTACCGGCGATCGGGCGAAACGGGTGAGGTGGCCGGGATTCCGGCGGGTGGGTGAGGTTTGACAGGGTGATGTGGAGGAGGGGCCGGATGGGTGAGGCCGGAGTGGAACCGCAGATGAGAGGCAGGTGATGTCCACTCTTTCGAGTCGACATCATGGAACTAGGGCGACGGGCAGGCATGAGTCCCGGGAGGGTTTCAGGCCAAGCCGGGGAGAGCGATTGTGGGATGCGCAAGAAGAGACGTCAGACTCGAAGACGTCAGACGCTAGACTGGAGAAGAATAGCGACCTGCGGTCGTGAGCTTTTTGAGAGGAGGGAGAGGCGAACTGGTGGAGAAGAGCGAGCGCGGCGGAGTGCTGAGGGAGAGGAAGCGTGAGGGCGCGCCCGTCTTGCGGCTTTGCCGTTGCCGGGGGCTGGATCCAGGGGTTCCTTTCAGTCACCCCTGGCTGTCTTATTTCGCACCTTTGGTGCTCCAGGAATGAAGTGCGGCTTGCGGCCGGGATTTCAAGCAGGAGTCACGAAGGTGAATTTCTTTTCGAATTCGTGTCACAGGCTGCGGGGCTGGCTCGTCGGGACTGGTGATGAGTACTCATACTGCTGCTACTGCAAAACCCCGGGTGGAATATTGGAAGGCTTCGGCTGTGGTGATGCCGGCGATGCTGGCGCTGCAGAAGGCG
>JAQGPE010000575.1 GCA_028293225.1 Akkermansiaceae bacterium
ACTACGCCAAGGCTCTGGAAATAGGCGTCCTGAAGATCATGTCGAAGATGGGCATTTCGGTGCTCAACTCTTATCAGGGTGCGCAGATTTTCGAAGCCATCGGCATCGGCAAGGAAGTGGTCGACTACGCCTTCCACGGCGTGCCATCGAAGGTCGGCGGCATTGGCTTCGCGGAAATCGCCGAGGAGTCCCTGATCCGCCATCGCGCGGCCTTCGAAAGCGGCATTGCTGCGGATGAAGCGCTCGATCTCGGCGACCCCGGCTACAACCGCTACCGCAAGTCGGGCGAGCGCCACGCTTGGACCACGGACGTCATCAAGAATTTCCACACCTTCGTGAAGAGCGGCAAGTCGGAGGACTATGACGACTACGTGAAGGTGTCCCTGGAGACCAAGCCGGTCGCGATCAAGGATCTCTTCGAGTTCGTCCCCGCCGCCAGCGGCCCGATCTCGGTCGATGAAGTGGAGCCGGTGGAAAACATCCGCCGCCGCTTCACCACCGCCGCCATGTCGCTCGGCGCGCTTTCCCCGGAAGCCCACGAAACGCTGGCGATCGCGATGAACCGCATCGGCGGCAAGTCCGACTCCGGCGAAGGCGGTGAAGACCCGGTGCGCTACAAGCCGTATCCGAATGGCGACTTCGCCCGCTCCTGGATCAAGCAGGTGGCCTCCGGACGCTTTGGCGTCTCGGCCTACTACCTGGTCAATGCCGACGAACTGGAGATCAAGATGGCCCAGGGCGCCAAGCCCGGTGAAGGCGGCCAGCTCCCGGGTCATAAGGTCAATGCGCTCATCGCCCGCCTGCGCAATACGCAGCCCGGCGTGCAGCTCATTTCCCCTCCGCCGCACCACGACATCTACTCGATCGAGGACCTCGCCCAGCTGATCCACGACCTGAAGGAAGTGAACCCGCGCGCCCGCGTCACGGTCAAGCTGGTCGCCGAAACCGGTGTCGGCACCGTCGCCGCCGGGGTGGCCAAGGCCAGCGCCGACACGATCCTGATTTCCGGCCACGACGGCGGCACCGGGGCCTCCCCGCTGTCCTCCACCAAGCACGCCGGCTCGCCCTGGGAACTCGGCCTCGCCGAAGCCCAGCAGACCCTGCTGCTGAACAATCTGCGCAACCGCGTGCTGGTCCGCACCGACGGCGGCCTGCGCAACGGCAAGGACATCATCACCGCCGCCATCCTCGGCGCGGAGGAATACAACTTCGGCACCATCGCGATGATCGCCATGGGCTGCGTGTATGTCCGCAAGTGCCACCTGAACAACTGCCCGGTCGGCATCGCCACCACCGATCCGAAGTTCCGCGCCAAGTTCAAGGGCACGCCGGAAATGGTCATCAACTTCTTCGACGGCGTCGCCCGCGAAGCGCGCGAGATCATGGCCAAGCTCGGTGTGAAGACGCTCGATGAACTCATCGGCCGCCCGGAATACCTGCGCCAGCGCGAGGTGCCCGGCCATCCGAAGGCCAATCTGCTCGACCTGAGCTCGGTGCTGAAGGACGTGATCCCGGAACTCGCCGCCCACCACGGCGTCGAGCCTTCGACCCTCTCGCGGATCTGCACCAAGGAGCGCAACGACGGCATTTCCAAGACCCCGCTCGACCTCGAAATCCTCCGCGACCTCGCGAAGGCCCTCGGCACCGGCGAGATCTCCGCCGACACGCCGGAATACGGTCCGCTTTCCACTCCTGAAGCGATCACCGCCGCGATCACCGCACTGCCCGACCGCCAGCCGGTCGAGTTGAGCTACGACGTGGTGAACACCGACCGCAATATCGGCACCCGCCTCTCCGGCCGCATTGCGGAAATCCACGGCGACCGCGGCTTCAACGGCCATACGGCGGTCACCCTGAAACTGAACGGCTCGGCCGGGCAGTCGCTCGGCACCTTCCTGGTCTCCGGCGTGAAGATCGAGCTCACCGGCGAAGCCAACGACTACGTCGGCAAGGGCATGGCCGCGGGCGAGATCGTCATCAAGGTCACCGCGGACGCCAAGTTCGACCCGGCCATGAACACGATCCTCGGCAACACCGCCCTCTACGGTGCGACCGGTGGCCGCCTCTACGCCAATGGCCGCGCCGGCGAACGCTTCGGCGTCCGCAACTCCGGGGCGATTGCCGTGGTCGAAGGCGTGGGTGACCACGGGTGCGAATACATGACCAACGGCACCGCGGTCATCCTCGGCAAGACCGGCAAGAACTTCGGCGCCGGGATGTCCGGCGGCACCGCCTACATCTACGATGTCGATGGCCGCCTCTACTCCCGCCTCAACCCGGAGATGGTCGTACCCCTGCCCGTCCGCCGCGCCGAGGACCTCGCCGAGCTGAAGCTGCTCATGGAAGAGCACGCTGCCAAGACCGGCAGCCCGCACGCCAAGGCCCTGCTCGCCGACTGGGAGAACACGCTGAAGAAATTCGTCCGCGTGATCGCCAAGGAGCGCGCCGCCCTCGAGGCCGCGGAGGAGAAGCACGAAGCCGCCTCGACCCCGGTCGCCGCCCGCTAGGCAGGCGAGCTGACTCCATTCACGAGAAAGCCGGACTCCTCACGGAGCCCGGCTTTTTCTTTGGAACCCACCTCATCGAGAAATCATACGGTCGCCAGACTCGCCGCAGCGACCGCCTGCCCGTGCCGCTTGGTCTTCTCATCCGGAACCACCAGGCGGATCGACAACTCCGGAAACTCCGCCGTGAGAACTTCTTCCGCGCACCGGATGATCACATCCCCACCTTCACCGCTGGCAACGCGCCCCAGGAAAAGGATACTATGGATCTGGTAGTAATCCGCATAGTGGGCAATCGCATACCCAAAGCACGTGCCGATCGTCTCATAGATCTTCCGGGCCCGGTCGTCGCCGGCCTTCATCGCTTTCTGGACTTCGACCAGCTGGGCCGGGAAAGGCATCGCTCCGAACTCGTACCCCGCCGCGATCGCCAGTCGCGCCACCGCCTGCTGCGAGAAAAACTGCACGCCACAACCCAGATCGCGGCTCCATTCATCGATCGGCGCATCCTCCCGGTAATCCACCGGAGCGAAAGCGAGTTCGTTCAACCACGGCCGGATCGAACCGGAAGGATCGACATAGCCCGCGGCATGACTGGTCCCCATCGCAATCCCCAGTACCGAGTTCTCGCCAAGCGCCATCGATCCCGCCAGCGCCGTGACCTCGCCATCATTGACGACTTCAAAGGGGATGTCGTTCCAGCGCTCCCGAAGCTCGAAGAACATCCTTCGGATGCGCGCATCGAAGTCCGCTTCGCTGACCCCGCGGAAGAGCGAGGAACCACGCACCTCGTTATTCACGTAGACGCCCGCGGAGCTGCCGCCGATCGCATCGACCCGCGGCAAATGCGCCGCCGCCCGCATCAGCGAATCGTGCACGCCTTCGATGTGATACGCCGGGTCGTTCTGAAAGTACGGGTCCCATACGACTTCCTCGGAAAAGACCACTTCCCCATCGATCACCGCCGCGCACTTGCGGTCGGACCCACCGAGGTCAAAGCCGATCCGGCATCCCGAGAGATGCCGGCCCAGATCCATCGCACCGTCGGTGGCTTCCGGCAGTTCCGCGGTCTCTACTGCCGCGAAAGTCAGCGGCTCGCCGAAGATCTTCCGCCCGATGAAGTTCCAGTCGAATTCACGCGCCGCACCGGGCGCATAGAGGGCCGCCAGCGGCGCAATGACCTCCGGCGCCCCGGCGATCAGAAAGCGGCTTCCGCCCTTCTGCCACAGCAGGAATTTAAGAGTCCGCTCCACATAGCGGAAGGTGAGCGCGTCGTAGGCTTCACCCTGTGGCAGCAGCGGACTGGCCCAGCGGAATGTCGTGCCATCGGAACGCAGCAGCGCCACGTCCACCCTGCGCATCCCGGGAGCCGCCAGGGCCAGACGACGATACTCGCGATTCCAGAGCACCGCGGGAACGAATCCCGGATCCAGCACCGGCGGATGCGTGGGCGTAATCTCAAGAACAGCGGGCGAAGCAACAGAGTTCATCTGCCCTGCAAGCTACGCTGAAAGCGCCGCGGATGAAATGTGCTTTTGCGAAGGAGGCTGCGGATTTCGCGCATGCTGCCGGCGCTCACCGGCGAGCCGCATTCATTTCCGCAGCGACAAAAGGTCGCGCACTTTCGCGTGGTTTTTCCTTTGATGCCGCGTAAACATTCCCTTCCCTCTTGCGTAGCAACGGCTCCCATTGAAGCGCTTCTTCCAGTTTGTCCTCGCGGCGTACGCCAGCCTCGTGCTGGCGGGCGGTCCGTACGCGCTGGCCCAGATGGTCGCGTGGGCCGGCATGCTTTCGACCTACTCGAAATCCGACGGCATCGCCCAGGCGGTGACCGATACCTTCAGTGGGGAGCGCCCCTGCGAAATGTGCAAAGACATCGGCGAGGCGAAGAAGGAAGCTGCGGGCAAGTCCGGCAAAACAACTCCGGAGCTCACCGTAGCCAAGCAGGCCCCGGAACTGGCATCGCCCAGCGAACTGCTGCTGCCGAAGCCCCAGATCCGCGACGCGGTGCGGGTCGCCATCCTGCCGCCATTGGACCGCGCCGGCATCTGCCAGGCCGCCCCATTGCTGCGGCCGCCGCGAGCCTGAGCTGAGTTCCCAGGCCCTGTTGTTCCGATTCACCACGGCCCTTCTGCCGTGAGTTGAACCCACTTGCGCACCCGCATCACCTCGCGGGGAAAAAGCCAACGTACCGCTGCGTACGCATGGCCGCGCACCCCTGTCCTCCCATGCTACCTTATGAAAACTTTCTCGATTTCCTTCATCACGCTTTTTGGCACCGCCATTCCCCTCCTCGCCCAGTCGCACGATCTTCTCCCTGAGATGGTCGTGAACGGCACGCGGAAAACCCAGTCCCTCACCTCCCCGGACGTCGCAACCGCCCGGGCCGCCATCGCGAAAATCGCCGGCGGGGCCGAGGTCGTCGATGCCGAACGCTACCTCCGCGGCCGCTCCTCGACCGTCGCCGATACCTTCGCTCTCTCTCCCGGCGTCGTCGCCCAGTCACGCTTCGGCTCGGATGAGGCACGCCTTTCGATCCGCGGTTCCGGCCTGCAGCGCACCTTCCATGGCCGTGGCTTGCGGGTGATGCAGGACGGCGTCCCGGTGAACTACGCCGACGGCTCCTTCGACATGCAAAGTCTGGAGCCGACCGCCGCGATCCACGTCGATGTCCTGCGCGGCGCCAATGCGATGTCCTACGGCTCGGCCACCCTCGGCGGAGCGATCGACTACGTTTCCGCCACCGGCCTCAATTCCCCCGGCGCTTCGGTCCGTGTGGAAGCCGGTTCGCACGGGTATCTGCGGGCCGGCGTCTCCGGCGGCTTTTCCACCGGCTCCGCCGACCTCTACGCCTCCTTCACCGAGCAAACGCAACAGGGCTTCCGCCAGCATGCCGACCAGGACAACCAGCGCTTTTTCGCCAACTTCGGTTGGCGCTTCAATGACGACCTTGAGACCCGGCTCTACCTGACGGCCGTCCGCACCGACTCGGAGCTGCCCGGCAATCTCACCAAAACCCAGCTCGAGACCGATCCCCGCCAGGCCGCCCTTTCCAACATCACCGGCGACCAGCACCGTGACTACGATCTCTACCGTCTGGCCTCCCGCACCACCTATCGCAATGGCGACACCACCTGGCACCTGACCGCCGGCTGGACCTACAAGGATCTCAACCACCCCATCTACCAGGTCCTCGACTACCTCTCGAACGACTTCTACCTGGGCCTGGATGCGACCCACGAGATGCGGCTCTTCGGCCGTCCGGACGAGATCAAGGCTGGCGTCGCCTACAGCTACGGCGCGACCGATACTTCGAACTACGTCAATGTCCGCGGCCATCGCGGCGCGAAGCTTTCCGGCGCCGACCTGACCGCGATCAACCTCGATACCTTCGTCGAAAACCGCCTGTCGCTGCCGGAAAACTTCCACTTCATCACCGGAGCCAGCGCCGCCCACAGCCGCCGCGAGAGCGAACGCACCTTCGGCAACGGCGCCAACTACGCCAGCGACTTCTCCAATTTCGCGCCGCGCGTCGGACTGACCTGGGAACCCGATCAGCAAACGACCGTCTACGCCAATGTCTCCGGCAGCTACGAAGCCCCCTCCTTCAGCGAATCAACCACCGTCAGCGGTCCCAACAAGGCCCAGACCGCCACCACTTTCGAACTCGGCACCCGCGGCAACCGCGGCCCGGTGCGCTGGGATGCCTCCATCTATCGCTCGAACATTGATGACGAGCTGCTGACGATCGTCCCGGATCCCTCCGTCCCGACCGCCACCGCCACCATCAATGCCGACAAGACCCTCCACCAGGGTGTCGAACTCGGTGGTGAAATCGATCTACTAGGCCAATCGTGGCTTACCGAGGCCGACAACCGCCTGGTCCTGCGGGTCGCCTGGACCTACGGCGACTTCCGTTTCGACAACGATCTCACCTACGGTGACAACCATATCGCGGGCCTTCCTCCCCACCTGATCCGCGGCGAGCTGACCTGGGAAAACAAGGACGGCTGGTATGCCGGACCGACCTTCGAATGGGTGCCGGAGAAATCCTTCATCGACCACCGCAACACCTACTCCGCCGATCCCTACGCCTTGGTCGGCTTCAAGTTCGGCCAGCGCCGTGAGGAAGGCCTGTCGTGGTTCATCGAGGCGCGGAACCTCACCGACGAGCGCTACGCCGCCACCACCGGCGTGATCGAAAACGCCGGCGGCAGGGACAGCGCCCAGTTCCTCCCCGGCGACGGGCGCAGCGTCTACACCGGCCTGCAGTGGCGCTGGTGATCCGAGCGAATCAACATCCGGTTCCCTCCGCCTTCATCATGGCGGGGGGAACTCCTCCGACTGGAAGCGCACATACTGCTTCATCAGGGTCGGGTAGATCGGCTGATAGAGATTGGCCTGCCGCGACCACTCCATGGCCTTGGCCCGGTCCTTGCGGTCGAACCAGATCTCGCCCATCGAGTCCAGGTAGTTCGGCTCGTGCGGGCGCAGCTCCAGGCAGCGCTTCAGGATCGCTTCGCCTTCATCCACATGCCGGTTCGCCCGCGCGCAGGTCCAGGCGATCGAGTTCATCATGTTGTCGGCATCCGGATAGCGCTTCATGAGCCCCTGCGACTGCTTCCAGAACTGTTCGAACCACTCGTCATGCTCCTTGGTCATTCCCGCCGCCCTCAGGCCCGGGAAAAAATGATCGGCCAGATTGGCGCCACCGATCCCGCTGCCCTGCACGCTGGCCAGCGTCTCCCGCGAGTTCTTCGGGTCGCTACTGATCCTTGCCAGAGCCCGCGCGGTGTCGGCCTCCACCCGCAGCTGCAGCCACCCCGACGCAGTCTCCGTGTCCGTCCCGCGCCTGGCATAGTCAAAGGCCATCACCTCCGCCACCGCGGCCGCCACCTTCCAGTCCTCCCGGTCCAGGGCGTCCTGCAGCAGAAACCGATCCAAAGGAAATCCACCGCCGTCGATGGTGCAATCCATCACTGCCTGACGCAGCCAGCGGCTCGCCCGCTCGAAGTCGCTGCCGTATTGAAAGGCCTGCCAGCACAGATACTCCGCGGTGCTGTCCCCCAGGCAGAGGCGGTTCGCCATCGCCTCCTCACGCGCCGCCCCGGCGAGGTCTCCCGCCCGGTTGAGCGAAGCGGAAAGATACGCCCGGGTCCGGGGATCGGCCGGATTTTCCTTCACCGCCTCCTGCCAGTAATCGGCGGTCTTTTTCCAATCGCCAAGCAGCGAAGCATAGAGCCGTCGCCGGAAGGTGAAGTCCTCCTTGTCGAGGCCCTTGTCCAGCACCGCATCGATCACCTTGTTGTAGTCATTCGGATCGCCCGAGCGGTTCGCCACCTGCGCCAGCACATTGAGCCGGGCCGTCGAATCGGCGGCGTTGGCCTTGCCCAGCGCCTCCCAGGCCTTGGTGAGAAATCCTCGGGTCAGGCCCTCCTTGTCCGGCAGCAGCCCCAGCAAGCGGGCCATCTGCTCCGCGCGCTGCGCACGGCTCAGTGCCGGCTCCAGCTCGCCGAGCCAGGTCCATAGCGCCGGGCCGGACGATTTGGGCCCCAGGATCGACTGGAGCGCATCCAGCCACTTCGCGTCGTCCTCTTTGCCATACTTCGGCAGCAGATCGAAAATCGGTGCGATCACCCGCTGTTGGGCGGTGATGAGGCGCTCTTCCTCGTCGTTGCCATTGAAGAGCCGGAAGCAGAGCTGGAAAAAGCGGCTCTCGTCCGCGGCCAGCAGCTTCTCCAGTCCCGGGGTATAAGCTTCGCGGAGTTCCTTCGCCAGGCCATGCTCGGCGAGAAATCCACCCACGGTGCGCAGATTCCGCTCCGCCGTATCGCTGTCCTCCGGCTTGGAAATCAGCTCGCTAAATTGTTTGGCAGCCCAGCTGGTGAAATCCGGCTTGGCGGGGTCCAGCCCCAGCGCCGCGATCGCCTCGTCGAGACGTTCCGCCGACTCGAAATAGCTGAAAGCCTCCATGGGCCGGGCCTTCAGCAGGATCTTCTCCGCCGTCGCGTAGTCGCGGGTCAGCAGGAGAAACGAAATGCCCGCCGCCTGCCTGTCCTCATCGCCGCTGCTGGCGAGCGCCAGGAAACGCGGCGCGAACTTCATGTCCGGCGCGCCTGTTTCCCACAAATGGATCACCCAGTCCCGATACTCGCCCAGCCCGTCGGCCGGAATCTCATCCTCCCCTGCCCCGCTACCCCTGAGCCACGGCAGAGGATCGCCATCCAACACATGCATCCGCCACGCCTCCGCCTGCATGCCGGCTTTCTCGGCAGCCTCCGCCGCTTCGCCCACCCTTCCCGCCGCGGCGAGGAGGGTGTAACGCCGCACCGGGCCAAATGGAGACTTGTCCGCCGCCGCCGACTTCAGCTCCTGGTCCAGCGTGCCCATGCTGCGGTGAATGCTGGCCACCGCCATCCACTCGGCCGCTCCGGGCCGCGCCATGGTCAGAAAACTCAGCGCCTCGGTGGGATTCGGCGGCTCCGCAGCCAGGCTCTGACGCGCCGCCTCCATCGCCACGCCCTCGACCGCTCCACTGAGCATCGGCAGGAACGACTCGTCCTTCTCCGTCGCATACAGCTTCAGAATCTGCCGGTAGGCTTTCATCCGCTTCAACGAATCCAGGATCCGGCGGCGATCGGCCGGGCCGCCCTTGTCATACGCCATCACCAGCTCGATCACCTCCGGCGGACTGTCCGGCTGGATCCCCAGGTCGATCTTGCGAATCAGTTGCTTCGCCCGCGTCACCACCTCGGGATCGTCCCCCTCCGCCGCGTGCCTCAGGATCGCCAAACCCGCATCGCCCCGCTTCCAGAACTCCAGCGACGCCTTCTCCCGCTCCGCATAGGAATCCGAACCCAGCCGGGAAAGCAGCACGTCGGTGGGAGTATCCTCCGCCCGGACCGCCCCTGCCTGCAGGAACAACAAGGCAGCGAGACCCGGGGCGACTGGTAGCTTCATCGGCCACAGCATTCGGCCTCCCGTCAGGAAATCAACTCCGCAGTCCCTCCCCGTCTACCGGGCCGCGATGATCCCGGCAACCCACCGCGGCACCTGCTCGCCCGCCGGCCCGCGAAGGCTGTCGTCGAAGATCCCGCTGGTCGCGCTCTCGTCCAGATTGATCTCCAAAGTCCTCACCCCGGCATCCCTCGCGACCGAGACATAACCCGCCGCGGGATAGACCAAGCCGGAGGTTCCGATCGAAACGAACCAATCCGCCGCCTCCACCGCACGGCCAATCTCCTCCAGGAAATAGGGCATCTCCCCGAACCACACCACATCCGGCCGCAGGCGCCCGGCTTCACCGCACTCCGGACAAATCGTCGCCGGTTCGAGATCCTCCCGGATCCCGGAAGTCTCGCCGCACCCCTCACACCGGGCCTTCAGGAGCTCGCCATGCATATGCAGCACCCCTGCCGATCCCGCCCGCTCGTGCAGATCATCGATGTTCTGCGTCACGAGGGTCACCTCGATCCCCGGTTGCAGAGCCAAACGCGCCAGCTCCAGATGCGCGGGATTCGGATGAACGGCTCCCGAAAGCAGGAACCGCCGCCGCATGTTGTAAAACCGCTGCACCAGCACCGGATCCCTCCGGAAAGCCTCAGGCGTCGCCACATCCTCCACCCGGTGCCCCTCCCACAGCCCATCCGGCCCGCGGAATGTCGGCACCCCTGACTCCGCGGAAATCCCGGCTCCAGTAAGAATCACGATCTTCATATCAGCGGCTACTTCCCGATGCAGAAACGGCTGAAGATCGCACCGAGCACCTCCTCCGCATCCACTTTCCCCGCGATTTCCCCCAAGGCATCCAGCCCCTCCCGCAACTCCAGCGCGGCGAGTTCCGGCGCTGCGGACATCTCCAACAGAGCGGCCGCCCGCACCAGCGCCTCATCCGCTTTCCGCAGACAATCACGGTGACGCCCGTTGATCGCCACCGAATGCTCGCCCCAGTCGGCTTCGCCGAAATCGAGCGCCTCACGGATCGCGGCCCTCAGCTCAGGCATCCCCTCGCCGGTCGTGCAGGAAAGCCTGACCCCCGCATGCCCCGCCCAGCCGGGATGCTCGCCCAGATCGGCCTTGTTCACAATCGTCACCCGCCGTGCCGTCGTCTCCGGCAGATGCGGTTCGGCCTCACCTGGAGAAAGAGTCGCATCGACCACCACCAGCAGCAGATCCGCCCGGCCCGCTTCCAGCAGGGTGCGGCGCATGCCTTCCTTTTCGATCCCGCCCGCCTCGCCGCGCAGACCCGCCGTATCGACCAGCCGCAGCGGCACGCCTTCCAGCACGATCGTTTCCTCGATGGTGTCGCGGGTCGTGCCCGCCTCCTCGCTCACGATCGCCCGCTCGGCGCCCAGCAAGAGATTCAGCAGGCTGGACTTCCCCGCGTTCGGCAGTCCGCACAGCACCGTGCGCACCCCCTCCCGCAGCACCCGGCCCTGCTCGGCGGTCGCCAACAGTCGCGCGATCCCCTCGCGCAGCTCCACCAACCGCTTCAGAAAGCCCGCCCCGGTATCCGGATCGATGTCCTCTTCGGGGAAATCGATCCACGCTTCCAGATGCGCCACCGTGCCGATCAACTCCTCGCGCAGTCGCTCCGTCTGCTGACCGATCCGGCCCTCCAATTGCTCATGGGCCGCACGCAGCGCCAGATCGCTTTGGGCGGAAATCAGATCCATCACCGCCTCCGCCTGGGTCAGATCCAGCTTGCCGTGAAAAAACGCCCGTTGGGTGAACTCACCCGGCCCCGCATGGCGCGCACCGGCTTCCGTCAGGCGCTCCAGAACCTTGCGGGTGATCAGCCGGCCGCCGTGGCAGGCGAACTCCACCACCGGCTCCCCGGTAAAGCTGCGGCTGCCGCGGAACACCGTCAGCAGCACGTCGTCGACCACCCTGCCACCGGCCTCGCGGATCTTCGCCCGGGTGGCCCGGCGCTCGAGCGCTTTTCCCGCCGCACCGTCCGTGATCTGATCCGCGATCGACTCCGCATCAGGGCCGGACAGCCGGATCAGCGCGACCGCCGCCGTGCCGCCTGCGGAAGACAAGGCCACGATCGTATCATCCACCGGCTCCATGCTCATCATTTGCCCGGCACTCCGGCATCGCCACCCAGTCCCAGGAACTCCCAGCACACAAAGCGCTTCAGCGTCAGTTGCGGAATCGCGTCCGTTGACCAGGCCAGCTCCACCGTCGCGGTGCGCCAGTCCATGCGCGAATTCTTGGTGCCGATCCAATTGATCTCGGAAAGCGAGCGTCCCGTATCGGAATCCACCGCCACGTTCACGCGGGAAAAATCGGTGACATTGCCCGGGTCGTAGACCTTGTAGGCGCGGCTACCCGTCACCGTCTTGCCCTTGTCCGGCACATCCTCCTGGATCAGAACCCGGAAAACCCCGCTTTTGCTGGCCGCGGGCGAATCCAGAAAATCCCGGAAGGTCCGGTACTTCGTCTGCACGAAGGTCGGCCAATCCAGCTTCAGCCCCTGCGGCGTGCGCTTGAACATGGCCTGCACCTTGATCTGCTCCGACGCAAAATTGCTCGCGCTGGCTGCCGAGGAAAGCAGCATGTCCGGATCTTCCAGGCCGTTCTGCACTTCCAAAGTCGGCAAAGGATAAAAAGCCTCCCGCAGCTTCAGTTGCGGCGGCTGGTCATACATCATCATGAACATGCCGCGCCTGCGGTCGCTTTCCGGCAAAGGATAGGCAGCGAAGGCGATCGCCGGAGCATCCGAATCGTCAGCTTTCCGGGAGGCGTAGAACGCCTTCATCACCGGCAGCTCTTCCGCCGGATTCAACACATAGGCGGACTTTTTCTCCGCGGTCTCGGCGTTGAGGAAACGGCCCAGCACCGCCACCGCTTCCGTTTTCCAGCCGCTTCTCAGGTATTCCTCTTCCTTCACCCGCGCCTGCTCGTCGGCGCTGATCGTCACAGGAGCGTTGGCAAAGCTCGCCTTCGAGAAAATGAACCACACTCCCGCGGCAGCCAGCAGCAGGACCAGCATGATGATGATCGGGATCAGCAGCGAAGTATTGCGCGGCTTGCGTTCGGAGACCGCCTTCTCCCGGGATCGATCTTCAATGATCGGAGCCCCCAGGCCATGGCGGGGCGGGATCGGCGGGGGCTCGTCGAGACTCGACACCTCTCGCACCACCACCGGCGCAGGGCGGCTCGGCACCGCATCCACCGGACGCACCGCGACCGGCTCAGGAGCCCTCTCAGGCGGGGGCGGCGGGGGTGCTTTTGCCGCGACTGGCTCCGCCACGGAAACGGCGGCAAGCCCGGCCTCGGGGATCGCTCCGACCGGCTCCGGCGCGGGTGGCGCCTGCGGC
>JAQGPE010000637.1 GCA_028293225.1 Akkermansiaceae bacterium
ACGGCGTGGGCGAGGGCGTGGTCCTTTCCACCTGCAACCGCACCGAGTTCTACCTGGCCGGGGAAAAGGCCGAGCAGACCGCCGCCCGCCTGCGCCAGCGCCTGGACGCCACCTACGGGGCCGAGTCCGCGCCGCACTGGTATGAGCACGACCGCCTGGACGCCGCGAAGCACCTGTGCCGGGTGGTCAGCGGCCTGGACTCCATGGTCCTGGGCGAGACGGAAATCTTTGGCCAGACCAAGGACGCCTACCGCCAGGCGCTCGATGCCGGCAGCACCTCCGGAATCCTCAACCGGGTCTTCCAACGGGCCTTTGGCGTGGGCAAGAAAGTCCGTACCGAGACCCGCATCCAGGAAGGCGCCACCTCGGTCGCCGGAGCGGCCGTGGAGCTGGCGGAAAAGATCTTCGGCAAGCTGGCCGGCTGCCGCGTCATCGTCATCGGGGCCGGGGACATGAGCCGCCAGACCGCGCAGGCGCTGGTCTCGCGCGGGGCAACGAGCGTCTTCGTGACCAACCGCTCCTTTGAGAAAGCCGAGGTGCTGGCCGCCGAGATGGGTGGCCGGGCCGTGAAGTTCGACGAATGGCAGGCCGTGCTGGCCGGGGTGGATGTGGTGATTTCCTCCACCAGCGCCCCGCACCCGGTGGTCCTGCCGCACCACATCGAGGCCGTGCGGCGGATTCGCAAATTCCGCCCGCTGTTCCTGATCGACATTGCCGTGCCGCGCGACATTGATCCCGCCTGCGGGGAGATCGAGGAGGTCTACCTGTACGACATCGACACTCTGGAGCAACTGGCCGGAGAGGCCCGCGTCCGCCGCGAACGCCAGATCGCCGAGTGCGAAAAGATCATCGAACACGAATTGGCCAAACTGAATCTACCGGGTACGTGAGCGAGCTACTAACGGATAAGGCGACGATCGGAACGCGGGGCAGTGATCTCGCATTGGTGCAGGCGGCGGCCACGGAGCGGGCCCTGAGTGTGGCATTCCCGGAACTGGGGCTGAGCCGCGAGGTCATCCGCACCATCGGGGACATCCGCACGGACGTGTCCCTGGCGGAGGTGGCCAAGGCGGAGGGCACCCTGGACAAGGGCGTCTTCACCAAGGAGCTGGAAATCGCCCTGGCGGCCAAGCAGATCGACATCGCCGTGCACTCGCTGAAGGACGTGCCGACGGTGATCGAGGACCTCTTCGAGATCGCCGGCGTCCTGCCGCGCGCCTCCATCCGCGACTGCCTGGTGTCCCGCAGCGAGGGCGGCCTGGACGCCCTGCCCGGCGGCGCGGTGGTCGGCACCAGCAGCGTGCGCCGCGCCAAGCAGCTGGCCTGGTTGCGGCCCGATCTGAAGATCATCGACCTGCGCGGCAATGTCCCGACCCGGTTGAAGAAGCTGGCCGAGGGCGGCTACGACGCGATCCTGCTGGCCGAAGCCGGGCTGGTCCGGCTGGGCTACCGCATGGCCCAGACGCCGTTCATTTACGGCAGCACCTTGTATTTCACCCCGCTGGCGGAGGGCTACTTCTTCCCGGCGGCCGGGCAGGGGGCGATCGGCTTTGAAATCCGCGCCGGGGACCCGCATGCCGCCGCGCTGGTGGCAGGCATCCGTGATGAGCCGACCTTCACCCGCGTCCGGGCCGAGCGGGAGTTCCTGCGCCTGCTGGAAGGCGGCTGCCACACCCCGGTCGGCGTCTTCACCGAGCTGCGGGAGGACGGTACGCTTTCTATGTCCGTGCGGGTTTTCCCTGATGAAGGCGGCGATCCCCGGGTGGCGGAAGGCAGCCATGCCGATCCTCTGGAGCTGGCGAAACAACTCTTTGAAGCGCTTGCTTGAGAGACCGGAGGGGGGGCACTCTTGTCCCCCTGCTAAGTTCGCAGCCTTGGTCCCACCGGAAATTTCGCTTCGTTACTGGAGCTGCCCGGAGAAATAAGAAAGCTCTCCCGATCAACCAGACCAACCTGCTGAGCAGGGGGACAGGAGTGTCCCCCCTCCGTTGGCCACCCCTTTTCCACTACCCACTTTCCAAGAACATGAGCACACCCTCCGGCATCTGCTATCTCGTCGGCGCTGGTCCCGGCGATCCCGGCCTGGTCACTCTCCGCGCCAAGCAACTGGTCGAAGAGGCCGACCTGCTGGTCTACGACGCCCTGAGCAGCCCCGCCATCCTGGCCTGGACCAAGAAAGGCTGCGAGCGCATCTACGTCGGCAAGCGGGCCAAGAACCACGCGCTGACCCAGGAGGAAATCAACGCCCTGATCGTCGCGAAGACCCGCGAGGGCAAGAAGGTGGTCCGTCTCAAGGGCGGCGACCCGATGATCTTCGGCCGCGGCGGTGAGGAAGCCGCCGAGCTGGCTGCCGCCGGGATCGCCTTCGAAATCGTCCCGGGCATCAGCTCGACCATCGCCGGACCGGCCTACGCGGGCATCCCGGTGACGCATCGCGACCACTGCTCCCAGCTGACCATTTTCACCGGCCACGAGGATCCGACCAAGGAGGACAGCTCAATCAACTACGCCCACCTGGCCCAGACCCCGGGGACGAAAGTCTTTGTCATGGGCATCGCCCGGCTGGCGGAAATCACCAGCGCCCTCATCGCCGGCGGTGCGGAGCCGTCCACGCCCATCGCCCTGATCCGCTGGGCCACCACCGGCTCGCAGAAGACGCTGACCGGCACGCTGGAAGACATCGCCGCCACCGTGGAGCGCACCGGCTTCAGCTCGCCCGCCGTCGCGGTGATCGGCGAGGTGGTCAGGGAGCGCGAGAAGATCAACTGGTTCGAAAAGCGCCCGCTGTTTGGCAAGCGCATCGTCGTCACCCGCACCCGCGAGCAGGCCGGGGAACTCAGCCGCGGCCTGGGCGATCTGGGTGCGGACGTGGTGGAGCTGCCGGTGATCCGCATCGCGGCGCCGGACGACAAGCTGGGCTTCGCCGAATGCGTCACCCATGCCCACGAGTATGACTGGCTCATTTTCACCAGCCCCAATGGTGTGGAGCGCTTTTTCAATGCCTTTTTCTCGGTCTACGAGGATGCTCGTAGTTTGGGCAACCCGCGCATCGCTGTGATCGGGGAAGGCACCGCCAAGAAGGTCAAGGAGTACCGCCTGGGTGTGGACCTGATCCCGAAGAAGTTCGTGGCCGAGGGCCTGGTCGAGGCCTTCAAGGAGGAATCCGTGGAGAACCTGACGCTGCTGTGGGTGCGTGGCGAGGAAGCGCGCGAGGTGGTCTACGACGGGCTGGTGAAGCTTGGCGCGATCGTCGACGAGTGCATCGCCTACAAGACCGTCGCCGAGACCGAGGACCCGACCGGGGCGGTCGAGCGGCTGAAGGAAGACGGCGCCGACCTGATCACCTTCACCTCCAGCTCCACCGTGGATCATTTCATGGCGCTGGGCATCCCGTGGCCGGAAGGCTGCGCGGCCGGCAGCATCGGCCCCGTGACCACCGCGACCTTGCAGAAGCACGGCATCAAGCCGGCCTTCGAGGCGAAGCAGAGCGACATCCCGGGACTCATCGATGCGATCAGCGCCTGGGCGAAGGGCTGAGCGTAGGCGGAACAAGAGCCGGCATCCCGGTCAATGCATCGGGATGCGGCCCGTGTTGGGCGAGCGCTGATCCTGCTCGAGCTGGCTTTTCAGGGCGGGCTCGTTCTGGAGTTGCAGCTTCTTCGCCAGGGACGAACTGGCGCTGCCGGTGACCAGCACCGAAACCACGATGGCGATGAGGCAGAGGCCCGCCCCGCCCGCCGGGAGAATCCAGCCGTGGAACTGCCGCCGCGCGGCCACGATGAAGCCGCCGGCCGCCAACATGCCGCCGACGCAGGCCAGCGGCACCGCGACCGTCCCGACGAAAGGCAGCCAGCAAAAGAGCAGTGCCAGGACCCCGAAGGTCGTGGCCGCGATCCCCAGCACCAGGGCCGGGGTGTTGCGAACGGGGGCTTCCTGGTAGGGCACGAAATCGGTTGCTGGCAGAGTCATGGCGCGGGGATTCAGTTGCCATGAGCCATAGAGAGGGTCGTCGCCGCGGTCGATCCAAAACCGGCGGGTGGCTCCGGCTCACGGCCACTCATCTCCGGTGGTCAAGCCGCCGGCCCTCCGGTCAGCTTCCAGGGTCGGCCAGTCGGTGATTTTCCGGCTTCCTGAGATCAGCGCCACGGTGCGGGGAAAGCGGGTGGAGGTCCACTGGCCCTTCGGGATTCCGAGCAGCTGGGGCGCGAGGAAGAGCCGGGTCGCGGAGAGCTGCCGGGGAGTCAGTTTCTCCAGTTCCGCGGCAAAGCGCCGGTCACCCAGGTAGCGGAGCAGGGCGAGCGCTTCCAGGGTCAGGTTTTCGGCTTTTTCCCCGCCGAGGATGTAAGGCTCGTCGGCCATCACTTCCATCCGGGGAAGAACCTTCTGCGGGTCGGCCTTCCGCACAAAGGCATCGTACTCGATGATTTCCTGGGTATCCAGCGGGCCACGGGACGCGCAGGAGGGCAGAAGCATGAGGATGGGGGTGAGGAGTGCGGCGGCCAGCTTCATGGGCGGATAGAGTCCGCTGCCGTGGAAATCAGGTCAAGCCGGGGCGGCAACGGAGGGGGGACACTCTTGTCCCCCTGCTGAGTTCGTGCGTTTGGTTCTGAAGCGGGCGGCTGCTGAATTCTTCGGGTGGATGGATGAACTTCCGAGGCGTGGAGCCTCGACCAGGCCAACCCGCTTAGCAGGGGGACAAGAGTGTCCCCCCTCCGTTCGCCTGCGACGTTATGCCGCGCCGGCCCTTTCTCATGGCGGTTGACCCGGCGGCTTCCCGGGCGGAGGCTCAGGACATGGTTTTCCGTGCGGGCAAGAACTGGCTGCGAGGCTTAGGCGCACTGGCGGTGCTGGGGGCTTTCACCGCGGCGGCTCCTCTTCACGCAGCGGAGACGAAGTTCCACGGCGGCGACATCACCGGGACGGAGACGGGCAAGGATTTTTCGCTGACCGATCCCGATGGCAAAGTACGCCACCTGGCGGATTTCAAGGGCAAGGCGGTGCTGATCTTCTTCGGCTTCACCCAGTGTCCGGTCATCTGCCCGACGGCGCTTTCCCGTGCGGTGGAGATCAAGAAGCTGCTCGGTGCCGATGGCGCGCGGCTGCAGGTGCTCTTCGTCAGCGTGGACCCGGAGCGCGACACGCCGGAGATCCTGCGCGGCTACACCCAGGCCTTCGATCCTTCCTTCCTCGGGCTGACCACCGACGCCGCGCATCTCAAGGAGACGGCGAAGGATTTCAAGATCACCTACGAGAAGGTCCCGACCGGTTCGTCCTACACCATGGATCACTCGGTGGTGAGCTACCTCTACGACCCGGCGGGCAGGATCCGTCTGGTGCTGAACCACGCCCGCACCGCGGAGGAGTGCGCCCAGGACATCGCCGCGATCCTGAAGGATTTCCCGGCCGCTCCTGTCGCTGCTCCGCCGTCCCCAACCCCGACCGAGAAATAACCAAATGAAGATTCCGACCCTGCTGATTTCCCTGCTCGCCCTCAGCGGCAGCCTGCGTGCCGACGTGACCATCGCCGATGCCTGGGTGCGCGCCACGGTGCCTGCCCAGAAGGCCACCGGAGCTTTCATGAAGCTGACCTCGAAGGGCGATGTGAAGCTGGTCTCGGCCACCTGCGACATCACCAAGACCGTGGAGATCCACGAGATGAGCATGGACGGTGAGAAGATGAAGATGCGCGAGGTGAAGGCGATCGACCTGCCGGACGGCAAAACGGTGAGCCTGAAGCCGGGCGGCTATCACGTGATGCTGCTGGACCTGCCGGAGCAGGTGAAGCCGGGCCAGGAGATCACCTTCAAGCTGGTCTTCGAAAAGGCCGACGGCAGCCGTGAGACGCAGGAGGTCAAGGCGAAGGCCTATCCGGTCAATGAGACGCCCTTCACCGACAAGGCCGCGAAGGAGGAGGACGCCAAGCATTGAGCGGAGGGGGCTTGCGGGGCGGACTCTTGCGCCGGGCGGGGATTTCCGCTAGTGTGCCCGGCGATGATGCTCGTCAGTGGAAATGCCCGCTTTCAGCGCGTGAAGCCGCGGCCGCCGCTGTCGGACTTCGTCGCCGGGCTGTGGCTTTTCTCCGGCTACCAGGCGGCCCATGAGTTCGAGCACCTGCTGCCCTCCGGCAAGGTGATCCTGGTGATCAATCTGGAGGAGCTGCCGGTGAAGTGCTATGAGCCGGGCACGCTGGCGGTCCAGCAGACCCTGCGCGGGCCAGTGCTGTGCGGGGTGCACGATGTCTTCGAAGTGGTGGACACCCATGCCCAGCGGGAGGTGATGGGGGTCGAGTTCCTGCCCGGTGGGGCGCCGGCGTTCTTTGACCTGCCGCTGGATGAAATGCGCGGCACGGATCTGCCGCTGGAGGCCCTGTGGGGTCCGGCGGCGGATGAACTCCATGACCGGCTGCTGCATGCCAGCTCCGGGACGCGGCGGCTGGCGATCCTGGAGCAGGCTCTGTTGGGACGGCTGCGGGAGAACGCGCGGGTGCACCCGGTGATCGCGAAGGCGGCGGCGCAGCTCGACCGGGGTGGCGAGCCGGTGGAGATCGCGGCGCTGGCGGCGGCGGTGGGCTGGAGCGACCGCTACTTCATCAAGACCTTCAGCGAGCAGGTCGGGATCACGCCCAAGGTCTTCGGACGGATCCGGAGATTCCAGGGCGCGCTGCGGCGGATGAAGCGGGACCGGGAGTGCTCGTGGACGGAACTGGCGCTGGACTGCGGCTACTACGACCAGGCGCATTTCATCCGCGAGTTCAAGGCTCTGGCGGGAATGACCCCGGGAGCGTATCGCAGGCTGCCGGTGCAGGATGTGAATCACGTGCCGCTGCTGCTGCCGGTGGGGTGAGAGAGGCTCACGCCGGTCAAATTTATCCAATCATCCGGAGAGTCGTTCCACTACGGTGCCCGCCGTATGACGACGACACAACATGACGATTCGAAAGGGCTGCCGCAGATCCTGGTGACCGGCGGCACGGGCAAGACGGGCAGCCGGGTGGCGGAGAGATTGCGGGCGGCGGGGCTGCCGGTGCGGATCGGCTCACGGCGCGCGGAGATCCCTTTCGACTGGGAGGATCCGGCGACCTGGGATGCGGCGCTGGCCGGGGTTCAGGCCGCCTACGTGGCCTATCAGCCGGACCTCGCGGTGCCGGGCGCGCTGGCCACGGTGACCGCTTTCTTTGACCGGGCGCTGGCGGCGGGCGTGCGACGGCTGGTGCTGCTGACCGGGCGCGGCGAGAACGAGGCGTTGGAGGCGGAGCAGGCCCTGCAAGCGCTGACCGGCCGGGTCGAGTGGACCATTCTGCGGGCGAGCTGGTTTTTCCAGAACTTCGACGAGGGCTTCTTCCTGGAGGCGATCCGCGGCGGCGAGATCGCGATTCCCGTCGGGCCGGTGGCCGAGCCGTTCGTCGACGTGGAGGACATCGCGGACATCGCCTTTGCCGCGCTGACGGGCCCGGGGCATGGCGGCAAGGTGTATGAGATCACCGGGCCGGAGGCGCTGACCTTTGCGGAGGTGGCCGCGACGTTTTCGGCGGGCCTGGGGCGGGAGGTGCGGTTCACGTGGATCCCGGCGGAGCACTTCAGCGCCGGGATGCAGCAGGCGGGCGTGCCGGAGGAAACGGTGGAGCTGATCCTCTATCTTTTCGGCACGGTGCTGGACGGGAGGAACACCCCGCTGGCGGACGGGGTGCAACTCGCACTGGGCCGGAAGCCGCGCCGCTTCGCGGACTA
Source organism: Akkermansiaceae bacterium (assembly GCA_028293225.1). Classification (GTDB taxonomy): domain Bacteria; phylum Verrucomicrobiota; class Verrucomicrobiia; order Verrucomicrobiales; family Akkermansiaceae; genus Haloferula. The sequence continues at coordinate 7,728 of JAQGPE010000637.1, forward strand.
CGTGAGGAGAACGGCGGCCACGGGAGTGTGGGGAGGGGCGTCATGAAAGGGTGGGCGCTGGGAGCTACGGCGTTGATCGTAGCTGGCGTGGCGGCCTGTGCGAAGGAGGAGCAGGCCGCCCCCGCTGCCCGGCCGCTGCCCCGGGGGGTGACCTGGGAGATGGTGGCAAAGGGGCAGGCGCTCTTCAATGGCGCGGCGAACTGCAGCGGCTGCCACGGCCGGGATGGCGGCGGCGGATTTCTGGCCCCGCGGCTTTCCGATCGCGAGCACCTGCACCTGCAGACCTCCAGCTACGGGGAAATCCTGGAGCGGATCCGCAGCGGCGTGCCCCAGCCGAAGCGGCATCCCGGCCCGATGCCGCCGAAGGGGGGCGCGGACCTTTCCGAGGAGCAACTGCGGGAAGTGGCGGCTTTTGTGCATCATCTCGATCCGGGCGGGCAGTAGCGATGTCTCACTTCGCGTAAGGACGGCGGCGGGCGGCGGCGTAGTGCTCTGAATCCTCCCCGCGCCCTGCCTGCCATGAACCTTCATCGTCTCCTTTTGCTTGCCGCTCTCACGATTCCGGCCCCGGCCTTTGAAGCCCATGACGACAGCCCGGACGCACCGCCGCTTTCGCCGCAGCAGGAGCGGGCGAAGTTTCATCTGCCGCCGGGCTTTGAGATCCAGTTGGTGGCCGCCGAGGACGAGATCGCCAAGCCGCTCAACCTGAGCTTCGACGCCGCGGGCCGTCTCTGGGTCACCAGCACGCAGGGCTATCCGTGGGCGGCGCGGACCGATGCGTTGGGCGAGCCGATCCCGGGCTTTGACCGGACCTGGGAGGAAATGGCCGCGTTCTTCAAGGTGCCGGCGGATGGGAAGACCGTGACGCCTCCGGACCATGGCAGCGACACGGTGCGGGTGCTGGGTGATTTCGGACCGGATGGGAAAGCGCGCAGCGTGCGGGTCTTCGCGGACGGGCTGAACATTCCCATCGGCATCCAGCCGCTGCCGCGCGCGCCGGGGGAGAAAGGAGACAGCGTGATCGTCCACTCCATTCCTAGTATCTGGAAGCTCACCGACACGGATGGCGATGGCACGGCGGACCAGCGGGAGCGGCTCTACAGCGGGCTCGGCTTCAAGGACACCCACGGCATGTCATCGAACTACGAGCTCTGGTATGACGGCTGGATCTACG
>JAQGPE010000605.1 GCA_028293225.1 Akkermansiaceae bacterium
AGGAGGATCACTCAAACACCCGATCTGAACGATCTGAACGTCCTGGTGCAGGCCGCGACGCTGGAATTGAAGAAGGAGACGATGCTCCTTGCCGCGCGGCAATATTACGAGAGAGACGACGCCAGCAGAGACAACCGGCAGGCCACCGTGCGCGGATGGCTGACCCGTCATGATCCGGCCGGGGGCGATGCGCTCGCAGACCAGGTGCGTCGTGAGGTCGAGGCCGGGTGGGACCGGGCCGCGACCGAGGCAATCGAAAAAGCGGAGGGCCCATCTCACGAACTCGGTTTCATGGTTTTGTATTCCTGCGTATTCCGCGGTCCGCTCAAGGAGCGGGCTTTGAAGATTGCAGAAGGTCAGATCAAAGATCCGGATCAGCTCCGGCGGACGAAGGAGAGGATCGAAGAAAATTCGAAGCGATGAGTGAAGTGCCGTTCCAGAAGAAAGCCGGCGTGGCTATCGCGGTCGCGGCTGTCGTCCTCACGCTGTTCATTGCTGCTCTTCAGAGAGATCGTCTCGCCGGAATCCGGGCGGAGATTGAAAAGCGGAAGCAAACCAACCCGGGCCGCGAACCGAAGACGGCCCGCACCCCGCATGGCAGGCAGGCAGCCGGTGACGACAGGGGCCGCCCGGAAATGGCGGGCGGCGGGGAGGAATCCGTGCCTGAAGTGAGAGCGCTGATCGCCCGGAGGCCACGGCCTGCCCCCAATGGCCTTTACCTCCCCGTAAGAACGATGGAAGAGGAGGATGATGCCGACCGTCTGGTGGAGTTGTTCGCCCGGATGGGGGCGGCGACGGTCAGCAAGGTGGTGAGTGAATTCTGCAGCGTCGAATCAGACCCCGCTTTCTACTTCCAACTCCGCGCTCTTTATTCGAACGTCAATCCCCGGCAATCCCTGGCGTGGCGGCTGGCGGAGGACCCTGGAGATGAAAGGAATCAAGCCGTGAGGGATTTCACGCAGTGGGCCCAGAGCGATCCCTCCGCGGCTCTGCGCTGGTATCGGGAGCTGGAAGCCCGGAAAGATCCGATCGCGGAGGGCCGCTCCTTCCGGGCCGCTGTGCTGGGGATCGAAGTGGGGACTGACCCGGTGGCTGCGGCGGGGAAGATCGAGGATCTTTCGCGGGATGATCCGAAATTTCTGCAAGGGTGGTCGGGCGGTGTGGCCGGTCTGATGGGAGGGGAGCGGGAAACCCAGATCGCTTTCGTCAGCGCCCTCAATGCGGCGGTTGACCGGAATGCAGGGAATTCCACGCTGCTTCAGCTCCGCGACTCCGCGGTGGACGCGCTGATGTTTCAGGCGCGCGGAGAACTCTTCCGCGACGCCGTGGTCATCGCGGATGCGTGCTTCACTTCCGATCAGAAAAAATTGTTCGCTAACCGGCTGACAGGCTACAACGCGATGAATGGGAAGGAGTGGCTGGACGAGGTCCGGTGGGTATCGCGTCTGGAAGGTCTGAAGGCAGATCAAACCCATCCGTTGATCGGGATGGCCTCCAAGCAGGCGCAACCGCGCTTCCGGCTGAAATACGGAGAGCCCGCCTGGCTGGATGAGGTGACCGATCCCAATCTGCGGAACCTGGCGGTGGCGAGGTATGTCAGCGGCGTGGCTTCGTCCGATCCGGAAGAAGCTTCCCGGTGGCTGGTCAAGTTGCCGCCGGGCGAATCCCGGGACTGGTCGGTCAAAACCATCGTTGCCGCGTGGGAGAAGCGGGACCCTGCGGCGGCCAAGGCATTTCAGGCCGCGCAGGAGGCGGCCAGCGAGCAGCACTGACGGGAAATCCGGAAACGATTGTCGGATTTCAACGGCGGCCGGCCATAGATATCATGAAAGCCGCCGATGATTTCCGCTGACGACCAGAACCTGCTGCAACGCTTGCGGAGCGAACGCTCCGAGCAGGCGTTCCGGGAGCTGGTCGCCCGCTACTCCGGCCAGGTCTATGGGACGGCGCTGCGCAGTGCGGGCGGGCGGGCCCGGCTGGCGGAGGAAATCGCCCAGGCGGTGTTCGTCGAGTTCGCGCGCAAGGCCGCCCGGCTCCCGGCGGGGACGGCGCTCGGCGGCTGGCTGCACCGCTGTGCCCGCTTCAAGGCGATCGAGGCGCTGCGGGCGGAGGGAAGGCGGCGGCGCTATGAAATGGCGGCGGCCGGCTTTCTGGCGGAGAGCGATGGCGGGGATGGGACGGCGTGGCTGGATCTGACCCCGGTGTTGGACGAGGAACTGGACCGCCTGCCGGAAAGCGCGCGGCTGCCGCTGATCCTGCGTTTCTACGAAAGACGTAGTTTGAAGGAGATCGGCGGCGTGCTGGGCATTTCCGAAGACGCGGCGCAGAAGCGGATCCAGCGGGCCCTGGAGGCTTTACGCGGCTCGCTGGCGAAGCGGGGGATCACCAGCAGTGCGAGTTCGCTGGCGCCGGTGCTTTTCCAGGCTTTCCCGGCCCAGGCGCCGCCGGGGCTGGCGGCCGCGATTTCGACGGGAGCCTGGCAGGCGGGGATCGCGGGTTCCCTTCTTTCGTCGTCCTCCCTGCTGCCTTTGATTTTTGCCATGAATGTAAAAACGGTGACTTTAGTAGCAGTCGCGATCGTGGTGGTCGCGGCGCCCCTTGCCTACCAGCAGCGGACGATTTCCGGGCAGGCGGCGAAGATCGCCGCCCTGGAGCGGAGGGGTTTCGCGGACAGTCCGGGCAGCGGGCCGGCGGTGGCGGCGGCGCGACCGGCGCGGGCTACCGGCGCGAAGGAGGGCAGGTCGGCGATCCAGGCGCTGGCCCGGGCTTTGGACGAACCGGATCCGGTGGTGCGGATGGAGCGTTTCAGCCGTCTGCTGGGGGATCTGCGGGCGGAGGATGCCGGGGCGCTGGCGGAGATGCTGGACGGAAAGAAGAAAGACGGCGTGCCGCTGGATGAGGAGGAGCAGCTGCTTTTGCATGCCTGGGGCGGGCTCGATGGTCCGGCTGCGATCGCCTACCTGAGAGAGAAGGGCCGCGAGCACTCGGAGGCCGCGGCGGCGGTGATGTCGAGTTGGGCAACGCGGGATCTGGCAAGCGCTCTGGACTGGCTGAAGGCGCAGCCGAATGGCGGCTCGGACGCCCTGGCGGCAGGCATTGCCTACGGATGGGGGACGCAGGATCTGGACGCCGCGGCGAAGTGGGTGGAGGAGCGACCGGCGACCGATATGCGGGCGGGGATGGAGGGCGTGCTGTTCGACCGCTACCTCGAGACACGGGGGATGGAGGCGGTGAAGCAGTGGTACGCGCAGATGCCGGAGGGGACTTTCCGGCAACATGCCGCGGACCGGATCGCGGCGGAAATTTCAAAGGAGCAGCCGGTGGCGGCGCTGGATTGGCTGGTCCAGCACGGAGAGGGACCCGGGCCGAGCCATGCGATGGCGACCGATGTCATCATGGGGACGCTGGCGGAAAAGGATCTGCCCGCGGCGGAGGCGTGGCTGCAGAGAAATGGGTCCGCCGCCGAGTATGACGATGCCGCGGAAGCGCTGGTGCACTATTTGCGCCAGAGCGATCCGGCCGCGGCGGCGAAGTGGGCGCGAACGATCCGGGACGCGGCGCGGCGGGAGGTCGCGGTGAAGGGACCGTAAGCTCTCAGACAGGGGCGGGGGGCGCCAATTCCCCGGTAGTCGCCTTACTTGGTGGCGGCGTAGCGCTT